>NZ_JBHXLO010000030.1:0-122746 GCF_042721395.1 Lentzea sp. NPDC058450 | reverse complement strand
TACTGCACTGGTTACGGTGTGGGAGAGTAGGTCGCCGCCGAACTTAATTTGCCCTGCGGGTTGAGCGCCACAAGCGCTCCCCGCAGGGCTTTTTTCGTGCCCGTTTCCCATGTCGTCGTGCATGGAGAGCTGTGCTCCTTGAGCGGCTGACCGGGTGATGAGACCTCGGCGAGCGGGTGACGTGAGTCAGGCTCGGGTTGTGCGTCCCTACCGTGATCGTCATGAACGAGCAGTGGGCAGGGGAGGCACCTTTGCGGTGGCGAGCGCGCAGGAGGCGGGGCAGGCACGCCCGCGAGCCCGCGCCGTCCTCGCAGTCGATCCTGCCCGCAGTGCTCGGCGTCGTGCTGCTGGTGTGCCTGATCCTCCTCCTGCTGACTTACCTCTGAGTCCTAGCGGGACTGCAGTGCGTCGAGCGCCACGGCCTGGGCGATCACGAGCCGGCGGTCGACGCCAGGATCCTGGACCAGGACCAGGTAGTGGTCACGGATCCAGGTCTTCTTGTCGACGCTGAACACGGGAGCGCCGTTCTCCGTGACGAAGTCGAAGTGATACCGCATGGGGAACGGCGCGTCTCCGACGAACGGAATCCACTGCCACAGCCGGCGAAACCCCGCGAGGAACCTGTTCCGCTCGGCACCGGTCGTCTGACCCCAGCCCGGCTGCTCCAGGTGCCAGGTCGAGCGCAGCAGCGACTTGGTGAAGTCCTTGCGGAACAAGCCGATCGACCGGCCGTTGGCATCCGTCACGTCGTAGCCGCTGCCGAGATCGATGACCTTGCGCGCGTTGAACTCGAACAGCACCTGGCTCTTCGACGAGTCGGTGAAGACCGTGACCCGTTCCTTGATCTTCAACCGCTTCTGCTCGGCGAAGCCGACCAGTGCGCCGGGCTTGCCGTTGTCGTCGGTGAACACCTCGTAGCGGTTGACCATGAACGTGACCTTCTGGTGCACGTGCAGGGCCTGCGCGTTCTGGACGCTCACAACTCACCTTTCTCGACGGGGACGGGGACGGGGACGAGGCTCCCGGTCGGGAACCGCCGCTCGTTGCGTTCGATCTTGGCGAACGCGGCCTCGACGAGATCGACGTCGAGCTTGTCCGCCAGCCTGGTGAGGTAGTGCATCACGTCCGCGAGCTCGTCGCGGACGTTCCACGCGAGGTCTGGGTCCTTCATCGCGTCCCGGGCCTCTTCCGGCGTCAGCCACTGGAAGAGGTCGGTGAGCTCGCCGACCTCCGCGGACAACGCCATCACCAGGTTCTTGGGCGTGTGGTAGCTGTCCCAGTCACGGGCAGCGGCGAAGGCGCGCAGGGCGTCCCTCAGGTCCACGAGATCACGCTGACTCATGCCCCACAACTACCACGTGGACGAATGAGCAAGGATGGCGGTGGTTCGGACATGGATCGTCCGGGTCAATGTTGATTAGCTCTAGTCATGTCAACATTGAGCGCAATCAACCCCGACTCCGTCCTCGTGCTCGGCGCCACCGGCAAGACCGGTCGTCGCGTCACCGCACTCCTCGGCCCCGCGGCCCGTCCGGCATCGCGCTCGGCGTCGACGAAGTTCGACTGGTCCGACCAGGACACCTGGGAGCCCGCGGTCGCCGGCACGACCGCCGTCTACGTCGTGCCGCCGGAGAACCCCTTGCTGCTGCCCGACTTCGTGAGCATCGCGGTGAAGTCCGGCGTCACGAGACTCGTGCTGCTGTCGATGCGCGGCGCCCCGGACGACGACCCGTTCGAGGCGGCGGTCAAGGACTCCGGTGCGGAGTGGACGATCCTGCGGCCCACGTGGTTCATGCAGAACTTCGACGAGGACATCTTCGCCCCGTCCATCGAGCACGGGGAACTGGCCGTGCCCGCCGGTCAGGGCGTGCATCCGTTCATCGACGCGGTGGACATCGCCGAGGTCGCCGTCGCGGCGCTGACCCGGTCCGGCCACCACGGGCAGACCTACGACCTCAGCGGAGGCGAGGCCCTGTCGTTCCCCGACGTGCTGGCGCGGATCAGTGCCGTGACCGGCAAGCCCGTGCGGTACGTGGACCTGCCGGAGGCGGAGTTCACCCCGGTGCTGCGAGAGCACGGCTACTCGGACGAGATCGCCGAGCTCATCACGATGCTGATCGTGCTCATCCGCGAGGGCAAGGAGGCGCACATCGCCGACGGCGTCCGGCGCGTTCTCGGGCGTGAGCCCCGGACGTTCGCCGACTACCTGGGCAGCAGCAAGTTCGCCTGAAGCCCGCGCGTGCCCTCGTTGGTGATGACGGCTTCGCAGAGCGCGCGCCCCGTGCGGGCGCGCCACTCCTGCGCCATGTCCCAGTAGCGAAGCCCCATCGCGAAGGTGAGTTGTCCTATCGACTCGCCCTCGAGCAGCACTTCGAGAGTGTGTTCACCAACGTGAGACCCTCTAGCGATCCTGATGTCCCTTAACTCGGCGATCACGTGCGCGGGCGTGCGGCCGTCGACCACGCGGTGCAGCACGTACTGATGGGCGTGCTCTCCGACGACGGGGACCTGCTGCTCGGCGGGCAACGTGGGTGCCGTGCCGAGTGCGTCGTGGTCCAGCAGCAGCAACCGCGGTGCGCCGAGATGCAGGTGCACGCCGTACCGCTGGTCGCCGCCGACGATGCGGGCCGGGCAGGACCCGACCTCACCGCGTTCGGCGAGTTCTCTCAGCAACGGCTCGTACTCGCCGGCCTGGTCGCCGCGCAGGTACCCGGCCGTGACCGCGGAGCCGTCGCCGCGCAACAGGTCGACCCGCACCGCACTCCGGTTCCCGGCCTCCGGCACCAGCACCGCGACGGCCGGGACCGACGTGTCGTCGTCCGGGCCGGGCGTGTGGGTCGTGGCGAGCCGGACGACCTCGGTGATGGCGTCCTGGTGGTGGGACTCGCCGACGATCGAGACGCGCCCGGCCGTCGACAGCCGGCGCAGGCGTGACCGGGTCCGGGCGGCGGCGATCGGCTCGGCGGACTTGTTCTTGGTGCCGATGAACATCAACGCGAACAACGCGAGACCGATGACGAAGCCCAGGGGGCCGAAGGCAACGGTCAGAACCAGCGCGAGCACGGCAACGGCGATCAGGACGGCGGCGGGCGAAGGTTCTGTGCGTTGCTGCATCGTCATGGGGCATCCTCACGACTCGGCTTCCCGTCACTCTCAGTGTCGGGTATGCCGGGCGATGCGTTTCGCAAATCGCTCAGTTGGCCCAGTCTGAGGGGTTGGAGGCTCCGCCGCGTGACCGAATCTGGTCGCAGATCGCGGTCGTGCGCCGACCGTGCGTGCACGTTCGGTGGGAGCTAGTGGACGAGCGTCAGCCGTGCGCGGCCGCGGGGGCCGGGTTCGCCGCCGCCCGGCAGCGCCGTCAGCACGAGCCCGAAGACCAGTCCGTTGAGTTCCTCGAGTCCGAGGTCGAGCTCCTTGGCGACGTGCGCCGGCGTGGTGCCGTTCTCGCGCAGGACCTTGAACACCTTGGTGAGCAGCTTCGAGGTCTCCCGGCGCGTCATGCCGCCCGGCACGAGGCTGTGCACGTTCGCCCACCTCGTGAACTGCTCGCGGCCGACGTGCCAGTGCCGATGATCCGTGCCGGGCAACTGCCGTTGCGGCATCAGGAACTCCGCCGCGAACTCAGCGGGTTCGTCGTGTCCCAGCAACACGGCGAGTTGCACGGCGGCGTCGAACCGGGCCTGCTCCGGCACGGCCGTCGGCGTGAGGAACACGAACGGCGTCCCGTTGTGCCACCACGAAATGGCCTCCTGCACCCCGCAGTCGACCGGCAACGAGAACACCCGGACGCCGTGCGACTCCAGCAGCTGCACCATGTTCGGCGCGGGCCCGTCCGCGAGCCGCCACGCGTCCCGGACCCCCTGCGGCGACGTGCGCGGCGGAGGCAGATCGGGCTGCGGCAACACGAACAGCCGGTCGAGCCACCCGGTGAACTCGATCGCGAGCTGAGCGGCCGCCGTCACCTGCGCGTCCGCCAAGACGCCTTGAGGCCGGGGCGGTTCCGCCGCCTCCAGGAACGCGGCCGGAAACCCCAGCGCCCCGGCCAGCGACTCGACCGTGGCGGGCAACGGCCTGCGCATCCCGCGCTCGTACTCGGTGATCGCCCGGGCCTGCACCCCCGACTTCCGCGCCAACTCGGCCGCGGTGAGACCGCGCCGGGTGCGGGCGAGCGTGAGTCGCGAGGGCGTGAGCATGATCCGGACATTGTCGCTCCTGCCCCGCCGCACTGCCAGGCGGCCCCGGCCTACGGATCAACCGCGCGTCACAAGGCCGTTTGGCGTAGCGTCGAACCCGCGGCGATGGACACAGGCGGATCGGACGTGGCTGCGTGGCGCAAAAGAGTCGAGCACAACGGCAACAGCAGGTGCTGCGCACCGCCGGCTTCGCCGCCTGGCTGCTGGGCCTGTTGTTCCTGGGGTTGTCCGTGGTCGGCGCGATCCGCTGGCCGCACTGGGTGTGGACGGCCCCGATCGCCTGCGCGGTGCTCAGTCTCGCCACCACCTACCGCATGCGCCACACCGCAGGTCTGCGCAGACCGATCGCACTGGCCACGCTCACCCTCGTCCTGCTCCTCGCCGCCGGCGCCCTGGCCAACCTGGCCGCCGGCATCACCCACTAACCCCGCCGCAGCGAGACCGGAAAGTCCACCTCCTCCGGACCGTCCACATTGGGCGCTTTGAGCAGCGGGAACTCCATCGGCGGCAACACGATCCGATGAGCCCACCGCTCGATGATCTGGTTCTGCGGCGTCGGCTCCGGCTGCGACACCTCCCGCAACACCACCAGCCGATCCTCCAGCTGCACCGGATACGTCACCAGAAACCACAACTTGAGCCCCTCGCTGCGCACGTTCTCGAACAGCGCGAACTGGTCGTGGTCGTTGTCCCGCATCATCGCCGCGATGGCGGGCCCCTTCGCGTAGTCACTGCGCAGCGGCGCCTCCGACGACCCGGTCCCGCGATTGCCCTGCAACGTCCCGAGCAACACAGGCCGCGACGGATGCCGGATCAACCCGGCGTTCCACTGATCGAGCCGCTGCCACCCCTCCGCCGCCAGCAGCTGCCGCAGCGTGCCCACCCGATGAATCCAGTCGAGCAGCCCCGGCGCGTTGGTGGGCCCGAACGGCGGCGAGGCGGCGCGGGCGTCGATCCCGGCGGCGATCGCGCGGTCCAGGACGGCTTGGCGCAGGCCGAGGTCGGCGAGCTTCTCGTCGGTGCCGGGGGCGAGCTTGCGGAAGGCGGCGTTGGTCATGGCTCGACGGTAACCGCGGGGTCTGACAATTCTGAGAGGCTGCTGGTCGTGTACCGCTACGTCGACCCGGGTTCCGCGCCGGCCGCCACGTCCGAAGCGACCTCGAAGGTCATGCGCCGCACGCGCCGATCCGGAACGGCGCCGGAGATGGCGGTCAGGCGAGCGCTGCATCGCAGGGGGTTGCGGTACCTCGTCGACGTCGCGGCCCCCGGGACCAACCGCCGCAGACGAGTCGACGTGCTGCTGCGTGGTGCGCGGATCGCCTTGTTCGTCGACGGGTGCTTCTGGCACTCGTGCCCGGAACACGGGCAACTGCCCAAGGCGAACCGCGTGTGGGAGCGCGAGGATCCGGACGACGTCGCCGACCGGATCCTCGCGTTCCTCAGGCCGCCACCTGCGTGAGCTGGTGCAGCACGTCCCGTTCGCCCAGCTTCTCCCGCGCCCACTCCGCCACCGCCGTGTCCTGCGCGAACAGCACGATCTGCCGGTCCGCCGACAGCTGCAGCAGCAGGTCGAGAACGGCGTGGGTGCGGGTGTCGTCCGCCTGCACGGTCACGTCGTCCAGCAGCAGAGGACAGGACTCGGTGGCGAGGTGCTGGGCCAGGGCGACGCGGAGCAGGAGGTAGATCTGCTCCGCCGTGCCCAGCGACAGCCGGGACGCCTGGTGCCACGACTCCGTCGAGGTGCGGACGCGGACGGTCAGGGTCGCCGGGTCCACCGCGGCGTCGACGTAGCGGCCGTCGGTGACGGTCGGGAGCCACGTGCGGAGGGTGTCTTCCAGCGCCGGGGCGATGGTGCTGTGGACCTTTTCGCGCGCCGCGGTGAGGTAGCGGGAGGCCAGGTCTATGGCCTCCACCTCGGCTGTTATCTCGGTGAGTGCGGCTGTTGCCGCTGCTACGGCCTCCTCGGCGTCCGGGACGCTGGGGAGGGTGCGGGCCAGTTCGGTGGCCGTGGCGGTCAGGGTGTCGGCGGACGGGGCCAGGGACGGGTCCGCCGGGGGGACGGTGGCGTAGCGGAGGGCGGCCTCCACCAGGGTGGTGTGGTGGGTTTGGGCCGCCGAGAGGGTCGTTTCGAGGTCGTCCAGGGTGCCGTCGGCCTGGAGGGACTGGAGTTCCGCCCAGGCGATGCGTTCGTCCTCGGCGTCGCGCAGGAGTTGGTCCCAGCCTCGTTGCCACTCGGCGATGGCGCGCAGGAGGTCCTCCGGCCGGTCGCCGGTGCCGCCGATGGCCGTGACGGCCTCGCGGAGCAGGCCGAACGCGCGAGCTCTGGCGGCGCCGGCCTCGGTCACGGCGGCTTCGGCGAGGCGGCGGTCCGCGAGTGCCTGGGCGAGGAGGGGGCGTTGGGCCGCCAGCAACGCCTGGCGGGCGCGGACCTTGCAGTCGGTCTCGTAGTCGACGAGGAGGTCGGGGACGGACATCGCGGCGTCCACCTTGCCGCGGGTCGCCAGTTCCACGCGCACGGCCTTCTCGGTGCGGGCCACCTCGCACATCAGGTCGGCGTGCTCGGCCTCCCAGGCCGGGCGGTTCGCCAGGCGCCACAACGTCTCGCGGTCGGCGGGGACGCGCAGGGACGCACAGCCGGCGACGGCCTCGTCGTGGAGGCGCACGGCCTCCAGCGACACGGCGCGCTGGCCTTCGGCCTCGGCGAGGGCGCGGTCGGCGGTGAACAGGCGGGCGCGGGAGTCGGTGGCGGCGGCCGCCCGTTCGGCGGCGAAGGTCACGGCGGCTTCGCGGTGGGTGCTGTTGCCCCGGGACATCGCCCCGCCGACGCCCGCGACCAGGGCGGCCACGACGACACCGATGGCGGCGAGGTGCTGGCCCGTCAGGAACAGCAGCAGACCCACCAGCGAGGTGAGGCAGCTCAGGGCCAGCAAGGCGTTGCGCAGGAACGGGTTCGGCACCGCGATCTCCTGCACGCGGGCCGCGGCCACGTCGGCCTCGACCTGGGTGCGGGCCGCGTCGGCGGCCGCGTGGTCCTGGTGCTGGCGGGCGGTGTCCACCTCGATCGACGCCGTGGTCAGCCGGCCTCCCGCGGCGGGGTCGAGGCGGGTGGCCAGACCGCGCAGCACGGACGGTTCGGCCTTCGTCGGCGGTGACGGACGGCGTTCGTTGTGCGCGGCGGCGACGGCGGACGCGGTCGCGTAGGCCGAGGCGACCACGCGGAGCTCCTCGTCCAGCGCGGTCTCGCCGACCGGCACCGACGGCAGGGCCTCGAGCTCGACCTGCAGGGTCGCCGCGGTCGGGCCCGCCAGCGCACGCGGGTTGGGCGCGGCCCGCCACGCGGCCAGCGCGCGGTTCACCACGTGGGTGAGCTCCTCCTGCGCGGCCAGCCCGGACGGCGGCGAGTCGCCGAACCGCGTCTTCAGCTCGGTCAGCCGTCCCACCCGCGCGGACAGGCCCTTCATCGACTCGGCGTGCTCCTGCACGGCCAGGCGCGCGCGGGCGGCCGAGGCGAACCGGGCCTGCGCGCTCAGCTCCTGGTACCGGGCGTGCTCGCGCCGCGCCACGGCCAGGTCGGTCTCGGCTTCCCGCAAGCGGTTGCGGGCGTCGCGCAGCTCGTCGACGGGCGCGGTCAGCCGTTGCAGCGCCTGCTCCACCGTGCCGTCCGTACCCGCCGTGGCCGCCGCACGCCGCAGGTGGTTCTGCATGCCGTTGGCCGCGTCCAGCACCGTCAGCAGCTGCGCCTGGTCCACGCACGCGGTGGCGGCGAACGACGCCCGGTCGAGGCCCATCCGCCGGGAGACGTCGGGCTCCGTGTCGTCGTTGAAGTCGCGGTCCACGGCGACGACCTCGCCGGACTCCAGCGACATCAACGCCTCCACCCGCCACGACGTGCCCCGCCACGGACGGTGCCGCGCCGACGGGTCACCGCACAGCGCCGCGCGGATCGCCGCGTGCCACGACGACTTCGCCGACTCGTTCATCCCCGCCACCACGGTCAGGCCGGGCGCCAACGGCAACGAACGGTCGTGCAACGGCCCGAACGCGTGCGCCGTGATGGACTCGATCCTCATCGTTCCTCCAACGCGCGCAGCCCGGCCGACAGCACGCGCCCGCGCAGAGTCACGTCCAGCGACGGATCGGCGAGCACGTCCCGCACGAACTGGCCGCGCACGGTCCGTTCCGACGACACGTGGTCGAAGTCCAGCAACGGGAACGTCCGCTCGGCCTCGTGCCAGCCGAGCGACCGCGACGCCGACACGTCGAACACCTCGCGCGACACCGAACCGTCCTCGTTCACCGTGCACAGCACCGCTCCGCGTTCCCCGGTCTCGCCCGGCGTCAGCGGATCCGGGTTGCCCGGGAACGTGTAGTGCGCGGCGTGCTCCGGCGTGTGCACGTGCCCGAGGAACGCGTGGTCGAGCCCCGTGATCGCGACGTCACCGGGCGCGGAACCGTGGCACAGCGCCAGGTTCACGCCGCCGCGGTTCACCGCGAACCCGTCGAGCACGTCCCGCGCGGGGCCGGGGCCGACGTTCGCCGCGCCCCACAACGTGACCCCGTCGGCGAGCTCCACCGGGGTCAGCGACCCCGACGAGAACACGTGCACGTTCGGCGTCCAGTCCACCTGCTGGTAGACCGAGTGGGGCCCGTACCAGTCGTCGTTGCCGGGCACCAGGAACACCGGTATCGGGCAGTCGAACGACGACTGGAGGAACGAGGCCGTCGAGGGGGAGCAACGCTCGTGCTCGTACAGGTCGCCGGCGCACAGCATCGCGTCGACTTCGGATTCCTGGGCGAGGTCCACGATGTGGCCCAACGTCTCGCGCAGCGCTTGACGCCGCTCCGGTCCCGCGCTGGGGAAGCGCGTGTCCAGGTGCAGGTCCGCGAACAGCAGCAGTTTCACCGGTGCCTTCAGCTGAGGTCGATCTTGCCGGACAGGGTCAGGTTCGGGCGCAGTGCGGCGGCGACGGCAGCGGTGTCGGCGTGCCAGCCGGCCAGCTCCGCAACCGTCGGGGTCAGTTCGTAGCCGTGGTGCCGGATCGCGCGGCTGAGCGCGTGCCACAGCTGGGAGGCGTCCTGCGCCACGTCGGTGTCCACATGGGACGGAAGCGCGATCAGCAACGCGTGCACGGGCTGGTCGGTGTTCTCGGCACCGCACGCGCGGGCCACCGACCGTTCCACCGCCGTGCGCAACAACTCGGCGCAGCAACGGATGCGCACGCCGTCGAGCTGGTCGGGGCGCGCCAGCAGGTTCGCGACGCAGGTCAGGCGGTCCTGGACGTCCGCGGGAAGGCTGTCCGTCATCGCTGCAACCACCCGGCGAGCAGTTCGGTGTCGCGGATCAGCACGTCGAGGTCGCCGGTGTCGCCGCCGACCCGGCACGCTTGGAGCAGGTCCACGGCCCACGAGCCGACGACGTCCTCCAGGTGCGGCATCAGCTTCGCCGGTTCCGCGAGGTCGTCCAGCACGGCGAGCGCGAGCTTCTGCCGCGTCGTCAACGCGCACTCGAGCAGGCGTTCCACCTCGGCGTGCGGCATCCCGCGGCCGAGGCGCTGACGCCGGAACCGGGCGTGCGACGCGGCTTCCAGCGCGGCCCGGCAGCACGACGCCACGAGCTCCGCGCGCAACGCGTCCGGCAGGTCCTCGTCACCCCGCATCGCGCGGGCGTCGCCCAGGCAGCGGCCGACCGGGTCGTCCGACATCCGCACCTGCACCGCGGACTCCTCGCCGCGGCACACCTCCCACACGGTCGCGGCCAGCCGGAGCCGCCGCAACGCCTCCACCAGCCGTTCGTCGTGCGTGAAGACCACGACCTGGCGGGTCAGCCCCACGTCGGCGAGCACCTGCGCGAGCCCGTCGACCTTCGACGCGTCCATGGCCTGCACCGGGTCGTCGATCATCACGAACCGGAACGGGCTCTCGTCCACCATCGCCCTCGGCAGGAACAACGCGAGTCCCAGCGAGTGCAGCTCGCCCTGGCTCATCACGGCGAGCGCCGAGTTCGTGACGCCGTCGACCGACACGTCCAGCTCGACGTTGCGGGCACCACCGAGCCGCACCGCGCCCAGGTCGACGTTGCTCTGCTGGCGCAGTCGCTGCCAGATGCGCTGCGACTCCTTCGCGAACGGCGTGATCCGCTCGGTCCGCAACGTCGCCGCGGCCTTGCGGATCCAGTTCTCCGCCTCCGTCACGTCCGCGAGGACCTGGGAGTCGGCCAGCGCCTGCTGGGCCTGCGAGTGCCACTCGAACAACGCGATCGCCATCGGCCGCCACACCAGGTCGCGCCGGTCGATCTGCTCCCGCGCGACGGTCTTCAACTGGTCGACAGCCTGTATGAGGGTTGTATACCGGTCGAATACTTCCTGTCGGAGGCGCATCGGGTCGTCGATGGCGACGCACTCGTGCCAGGCCTGCCACGCCTGGAGCGCGGCCGTCACGTCGAGGACGCCCTCGGCTTCGAGCAGCACCTCGGGCACCGGCTGGCACAACGCGCGGGTGGCCGCGACGGCGACGTCCAGGCGGTCGGCGGCCTCGTGCAGCTCCGCGGCGGCCCTCGCGAGGTGCTCGGCGCGGTCCTTGGCCTTCGCGAGCCACATGCCATCGAGACGGCCGAGGTCGCACACCGGGCAGGTCTGGGCTCGGCTCGAGCCGGAGTTCTTCGCCGACTCCGTCAGCTGGATGGCGAGCCGCAGGATCTCGCTGCACCGCAACGAGTCCTGCGCGTTGTCCGTCGCGACGGCGGTGACGCCGCTGAGCGCCAGGTCGAGCTTCTCGCACACCCGGTCCACCTCGTCGTCGGGCGGCGGCGTCACGTCCACGATCTGGTGCAGCAGGCTCGTGCCGGTGCCGACGTCCGCGCCGAGCGCGAGGTCCGCGATCGCGTCGAGGTCGGGGGAGTCGCTGCCGAGCAGCGCGGCGGCCCGGCGGGCGCGTTCGTCCTGGGACGCCAGCAGCTCCGCGCGCACGCGTTCGCGCCGGTCGTAGGGGCGGGCGACGATCTCGGCGAGGCGCTTGCGGTGCTCGGCGAGCGCCTGCTGCGCGTCGGTGATGGCCTCGAGGCCGAGGAGGCGGTGCATCGCCTCGTAGAGGTCTTCCGGTTGTGCGTCGAGAACGGTCCCTAGCTCGCTGTAGGGCAGGAACGGCCGGTAGGTCTCCAACGCGTCGTGCCACCTGCCGTGGTCGAACGGCCGGTCGTCCTGCGTCCACTCGCCCTGCGCCAGATCGTCGTCCGGCGCCCAGCGTCTTCGGATCGTGGTCCGTGCGGCGGTGTCGTCTTCCGGGCCGTCCTCGGGGTCGGCTTGGACGAGCTCCAATTCGACGGCGGTGTCGGGCTGGTGCAGGTTGCGCCAGCCCTGCTTCCACGTGTCGTGCCTGGCGCGCGTCCAGCGGGCGTTGTAGCCGGTCAGCGCGAGCTCGGCCGCCTCGGCGAAGCTCGACTTGCCCGAGCCGTTGCGGCCGGTGACGACGGTCAGTCCCGGGCCGGGCGCCAGCGGCAGGCGTGTCTGGGGGCCGATGCCCCGGAAGCCGCGCACGCGGACCTCCGACACGAAGATGCCCTGGCCGGGCCCGTCCGACCGGGCCGGCGGCGCCTCCTCCTCGGCCGCCACGCCGGTGAGCGCGCGGTCCAGCGCCGCGTCGCCCCGGCACGCCGCCAGCACCAGTTCCGCCGCACGTGGGGTGAGTTCGTCTTTGGCCAGTCGCCCGGCCATCAGTTCGAGTAACCCGGCTTCACCCGCCACGGTCACATTTCCTCCAGCTGCCACCACTCGATAGGGCGGCAACTTAGGCACGAAAGGGGACCTACTGGTGAGTACTCACACGATCGAGTGGAGTTACATAGGGTGACTAAAGTAGCCCGTGCTCGTTAGGGACCCCACACCTCGATGCCCCTGATCACGAAGTACGCGTCCGGCACGTAGGTGCCGTGCTTCGGGTAGGTGGTGAACTCGGCCTCGGTCGAGCAGTTGTCCCGCTGGTAGACGGTCGCGTCCCTGCTCAGGCGGTTCGCGAACGACTTCCCGGTCAGCGTGAGGGTGATGCACTCGCCGGGGTTCGCGGTCTCCAGGTCGAGGCGTTGCACGGCGCCGGTGTACTCCGGCCCGGCCCACACGCAGAACTCGCCCTTGTCGCAGGTCTTGTCACTCTGCGCTACAGCGATCCCACTGGAGGCAACCGCGCCCGCAGTGATCACCAAGGCGGCGATGAGGCTCTTCGTCGACATGGGCGCACCTCCGTCGCAAAGGAGTGTGCGTCCATTCGGGTCAGTCGGCCAGACGATCTTGAAGCGCCCGTGCGTCGCGAGGCGCGTAGGCCTTGGCGTCGTTGTCGAAGTAGACGAACACGTCCCCGTGCTTCCGCCACGCCCGGACCTTCTCCGCCCACAGGTCGAGGCCCTCGGGGGTGTAGCCGCTCACGTAGAGCTCGTCGTGGCCGTGCAGCCGGACGTAGACGAAGTCCGCCGTGACCTCCTCGATGAACGGGTACTTGCCGGCGGCGTCCGCGATGACGACCGCGATCCCGTGACGTTGGAGGAGCTCCAAGAACTCGGGGGTGGCGTAGCTGTCGTGACGGACTTCGAGGGCATGGCGCATCGGCCGTTCGGCGTCCGTGGTGGTGTGGGCCGGGTCCACGCGGTGGTCGTGGCGCTTCGCGACCTCGGCGGCCTCGGTGGTGGTGCGGGGGAGCGCCTTGAAGAACGCCGTGAGCAGGTCCGCGTCGAACCGGAGCGTGGGCGGGAGCTGCCAGAGGATCGGGCCGAGCTTCGGGCCCAGGGCGAGCACCCCGGACGCGAGGTAGTTGGCGAGCAGCTCGTGGCCGTCCTGGAGGCGCTTCATGTGGGTGATGAAGCGGCTGCCCTTGACGGAGAACACGAAGTCGTCCGGCGTCTCCGCGGCCCACTTCTGATAGCTGGACGGGCGTTGCAGCGAGTAGAACGAGCCGTTGATCTCGACCGAGCCGAGCTGCTCGCTCAGGTACGCCAGCTCGCGCTTCTGCGTGACGCCCTTGGGGTAGAACGTGCCGCGCCAGGGCGGGTAGACCCATCCCGAAGTGCCGATCCTGACCTCGCCCATGTCGCTATCGTGACACGGTGGACGACTACCTTCAGCGCATCGGCGCCACGAGGTCCTCTTCGTTGGCGGAGCTGCACGAACGGCACCTGATGAGCGTTCCGTTCGAGAACCTCTACACGCACATGGACACCCGGATCGTGCTGGAGATCCCGTGGCTGCACGACAAGATCGTGGTGCAGCGGCGCGGCGGGTTCTGCTACGAGCTCAACGGGTTGTTCGCGGAGTTGTTGCGGCACCTGGGACATCACGTCGACCTGCTGGCCGCGCGGGTGTTCGGCGAGGACGGCAGGCTCGGCTACCCGTTCGCCCACCTGACGTTGCTCGTGGACGGTGAGTGGCTCTGCGACGTGGGGTTCGGGGCGTTCGCGCTGCACCCGCTGCGCTGGGACTCGCGCGAGGAACAGGCGGACCCGGCGGGCGTCTTCACGCTGGTGGATCACGGTGACGACGTCGAGGTCCACAACGGCGACGTGCCGCGCTACCGGATCGACCGGCGGCCGCGGGAGCTGTCGGACTTCGTTCCGGCCTGCTGGTGGCAGCAGACCGGGCCCGAGTCGAACTTCCGGGTGGCGCCGCGGGCGACCATCGCCACCCCGGACGGGCGGATCACCGTGACCGACAAGAAGATCGTGGTCACGAAGAACGGCCACAAGACCGACGATCCCGTCGACGATCCTGCGGCCGCCTTCCTAGAGCACTTCGGACTTCACTTCCGGCAGAGCAACGCGTCCGGCGTCCTGCGCCAGTTGTAGGCGACACCGGCGATGTGCTCGTCCTGGGCGCACTGCCCCTTGTAGTGGCCGTTCGCCCAGTCACCGCCCTGGTCCGGCCGGTTGTCGCCCCGGTCGAACCAGAGCACGCGGGTCTGGTTGCCCTGGGCGACCGGCGCGCAGATCAGCGTGAAGTTCGCGTAGCCGACGGCGGCGTTGCCTTGCGGGCACTGGAGCTTCGTGTAGCCGGACGCCCAGTCGTTCGTGACGTGCTGCTCGTTGGTGACGCGGGTCGTGTTGCTCCACTGTGGACCGCTGACGCAGAGGCCGCGGTTGCCGGTGTGGCTGATGCCGACCAGCTTCTCGCTCTGCGGGCACGATTCCTTGAGCAGCTGGTTCCACCGGGTCTCGCGCGGCACCTGGCC
This sequence comes from Lentzea sp. NPDC058450, assembly GCF_042721395.1. Taxonomy (NCBI): domain Bacteria; kingdom Bacillati; phylum Actinomycetota; class Actinomycetes; order Pseudonocardiales; family Pseudonocardiaceae; genus Lentzea; species Lentzea sp. NPDC058450. Next base: position 108,347 of record NZ_JBHXLO010000030.1, on the reverse strand, counting down.
GGTGCGGCTCGGTGCGTTCACGAGACGGTTCCACGCGCCGGCCCGCCAGTCGTCGCCGTCGTTGACGCCCATGCGGTTGCCGTTGGCGTCCCAGTGCAGCAACGCCCATCCGTTGCCGCCGCGGTTGGTGTGGAAACCGACCAGCGGCCAGTAGGCGAAGTCCGTGTCGTTCGCGACCAGCTGGTTCACGAACCGCTCGAACCAGTCGCGTGCCTTGGGGTTGTTCTCGTTGCGGCCGCCGACACCGAACTCGCTGATCCACAACGGCGCGGTGAAGTGCTTCTGCGCCTCGGTGATGAAGAACGCCTGCCGTTGCAGCACGTTGATGTGCTCCTGCGGCGACAGGTCCTGGTAGCGCGGGTCGGTCGTCTCGCCGATTCCCGTGGCGCCACTGTGGTTCGGCCCCGTGTACCCGTAGAAGTGGGCCGAGTACACGAGCTTCTCGGGGTTGGCGAGCGTGTGGCTGAGGAACCGCGCGGGCTCCAGCGTCGGCCGGCCGTGCGCGAAGCCGTCGACGGGGATGCCCGTCCAGTTGATGCCCTCGACGATCACGAGCAGGTCCGGAGCCGTCTGCTGAAGCCGGTCCGCGGCCTGCTGCGAGGCCTTGTGCCAGTCGTGGTCGTTGCCCCAGCCCCAGTTCGGGTCGTCCCAGACGTTGCGGCGCACCTCGTTGTAGAGGTCGGCGCCGACGACGCGCTTGTTGGCCTTGTAGCGGTCGGCCATGAACGCCCAGTCGTTGATCCACTGGTCGGTGCTCTGGCTGGTGTTCCAGCGCTCGTTGCCGTCGACCCCGCAGCACCAGCGCGACGTCGTGGTGTGGTTGTTGAGGATGACGGCGAGGTTGTTGCGCGTCAGTTCGGCCACGACCGCGTCGTAGACCTCGAGCGGCCGCTTGCCGTTGAGCTGCGCGTCCTTCAGGCCGTTGACGGGGTTGGTGTCCTTGATCATCTGGTTGGAGAACGGCAGCCTGATGCTGTTGACGCCGATCTCCTTGAAGCCGCTGATGATCGTGGCCATCGACGCGCGGTCGAGGCCGAGCGGCACCTGGTCGGCCTTCTCGCCGGAGTGGTGGTTGGCGGGGTCGTTGATGTCGCCGGAACCGGTGTAGGTGCCGCTCGCACCGTGCCAGTTGCCGGACTTGAGCTTGAAGCGGTCGCCGTGGGCGTCGACGATCCACCGGCCTCGGGTGCTGAGGGGGCCGGTCCAGGCCGCCTCCTCCGCGTGCGCTTGCACGGGAGCCACGAGACTCGCGGCCAGGAGCAGGGGAGCCAAGACGCGAATCGTTCTCATATCTGAACAGCTTAGCTGTGGAAGCGCTCTCGCAGAATGGTCGCGCTGACTTCTGGCCGAACTGTCACATCCACTCCGACCACGTCGATAGAGGCGATCCGGCTGCCCAGGTGCTTGACGTCGATCGTGTGCCACGCCGTTGGCAGGGCGGACGGGTAGACGATGACGGCCCGAGGATCGGAGGGCTGGTAGGCATTCGCGTAGGTAAGCAGTTGGTGGATGTCATCGCGGCTGACCATGGCGTCGTCGTAGTTCTTCCACTTCGCGTCAGCCGCGACATGCCCCGTTGATGTCGCCACGAGCGCGTCCGGGCTGAAGTTGGCCACCTGACGGCCGCGGTTGCGGTGGATCTTGACGCCGTCGATCTTCGGCAGACTGCCCGCCATCCTGTGCACAACTCGTTGCCAGAGCTGCTCGATCACCAACAGGTGGGAGTCGCCGACCAGTTCGCGCGGCAGGAACAGGTCCGACACGCCGCCGGCCCGGAGCACGACCTCAGCCCAGGTGTGAGCGGCGCGATACCTGAGGTTGAGCAGATGGTGCCGAGCTCGCGCGAGTGCCGACCGGGCCCGTTCAGAGCTGCAGGAAGGGAACTTCGCCGCGAGTTGCCTGGCCTGCTGGCGCAGCTTCGGGTCGTTGGCGGTCTTGGCGGCGTGCCGAAGCGCGGCTCCGCACACCTCGTTCTCCCAGATCTCCGAGGTGCGGTCGAACGTGTGGACGTGCAATCGATCGAGCATTCCGTACCGGTGCGTCACCTGTCGCGTGACGTCGAGGCGCCCGCGTACGGTCGGCTCGATGACCTCTCGCCGCTGGTAGTCCTTGTGCAGTTGGTCCCGCAACAGCTTGCGGCACTCCTCCAGCAGTGCCTGCACGACCATGTCCGGGAAGTAGTCGCCCGCTGAGTCCCAGTGTCGCGATCGCGGCAAGATCGGGTGGTCTCCGTTCACCGCGTAGTGCAGCCAGTGAAGCAACATCGAGCCGCTCACCGGGACCTTGGGGGTGATCACAAGGTCGGCATTGGCGAGTCGCAGGAGGCCGATCACCTTTGTGACCTTGAGCTCGGTGCCCTTCGAGGTAAGCCGCGGGGTGAAGTACTTCCGCAGCAGGGGATCCTCGAACGTTTGGAGATCCGCCGCGGTGAGAGGGAACCCCAGCTGTGTCGCCTGCTGCTCACGGATCTCAACTGTTGGCATCGGCGTCCGCATCCGCGCCGAACTCCTTGGCGAGGACCTCCAGCAGGTCTGCCGGTGCGGTCTCCGAACCGACCCTGGCGGTTCCGAGGATCAGGGTGAGGAGGTGTTGGTCGTTGTTCGTGTAGTCCTCGAGCAACGGCACCAGATCATGGAAGTACACCGAGTGGACGTCACGTTCGTCGTCGAGTGGTTTGTCATCGCGCAGGAGGAACGCGTGGCCGATCTCGTGGTCGGTGCTGAGGTGCTCGGCGATCCTCGTGTTGAGGTCCTCCAGGAATGCGGCGAGATCGAGTGGTCCGACCGCTCCCGCGACCACCTCGTAGTCCGGGCGGACCGGCTGGAACTCGAATCTCCTGCGGATCGCCGCGTCCAGGTGTGAGACGCTTCGGTCGGCGGTGTTCATAGTGGCGATGATGAAGACGTTCGGCGGGACGCTGAACGTCCTGCTGCCGGTGGAGAGCTGGAACTTCCTACCTCGCTTGTCCTTCTCGAGGTAGGTGACCAGTTCACCCAGCACCCTTGGCAGGTCCGCGCGGTTGATCTCGTCGATCACCAGCACGTGCCTGTGTCCCGGTTCGTCCGCCGCCGCGTCGCAGACCTGATGGAACACGCCCTCCGCAAGCGTCAGCGTCAGGCCGTCCTCACCGTCCTTCTCGGACGGTCGGTAGCCCAGGACGAAATCCTCGTAGCCGTAAGACGGGTGGAAGGTCGTGTGGGTGACTCGGTCGCCCGCGAACTGCGTCGCGGCCGCGAACGCCAGGCGGGTCTTGCCTGTGCCAGGCGGCCCGAACAGCACCACCTGGTTCTTACGCTCCAATCCGTGGATGACGTCTTCGACGTCCTTGGGCAGGGGAGCCGGCTGAGTCGATCCGTCAGGAGCTTTCGCGCGGATCGCGTTCCACAACGCCGCCTGCACTGGTGCGAAGGTGCGCACCCAAGCGCCGACCGGAGCGTCGAGATTCTGCGCGTACGCGGTGTTCCAGTCGACCGCGACGGTGTGCCGGTAGTGGTCGAGGCCGGCGTCGTAGCGGTAACCGCGATCAGTGACGGTGCCGACAGCGAGCACCTTCGACTTGCCCTGGTTCGCGATGATCTTCGCGCCGACCGGCAGATCGCGAAAGTAGCGGAACAGCCTGGTCGCGCTAGTCCGGTGCGAACGGTCCGTCTTGTCTGGGTACTCCTCGCTTAGTGCCGCAGTGAGTTCCGCGCCGGTGGTGTACTGCCTGAGGTCGCCCACCTGGTCCCAGCCGACCCGGATCACGCCGTCCCTAAGGCACTCGTCCCAGTATCGGCCGGTGCGGCCGGGAGCGATCTTGACCACGGTCTTGGCCGCCTCAGCAGCCCGGAAGTGGTCGAGCAAGAAGCTGACAACCTCCTTGTAGGTCCAACGGCTGAGAACGGAGTGGTAGTCGACGAGGTCCTTCAACTGACGGTTGAGCTCCCACACGAGCCCGTTCGGTGTCGGAATGTCTCCGAAGAGGCGGATGAGTTCGCGGAGGTCCTGTGCTGAGTACAGAGGGAGGAACTCTTGCGGGTGGTAGATGTGCAGCGCCTTGGTGACGAGCGACTGCCCATGCCGCAGCAACGGTGCCGTCTCGAACTCTCCCAAGAGCAGCGCTTCGGTGAAGGCGTCGTTCAAGACGGCCCAGGACCGGTCTGGTGACACGCCAACGCGACTACCTGAGACGAACCAGTCCTGCGTGCGCTCACGTCGGAAGATGACGTGCCTCGCGAAGCTGCCACCTTTGATGGTGCCGAGGTGCGGCGTCCGGTCCTCCAGCATGTCGCAGAACGACGGCTGTCCGGTGCCGACGGCGAAGCGCTCGATCGGGAGTGAGTTCCACGCCGTCAGCGGGTAGTCGGCGAGCACCTCCGTGCGTTCGCGGTCGGCCAGTTGCGTTTCGGCGGTCAAGTCCGGCTTGGCGTGGTCGCGCAGCGCTTTGTTGAGTTCGTCCAGGCCGGGCACCGATGCTCCTCGCGACGTCGGATCATGCTTCTCATGACCAGGATCGACTGACGGCGTCAAATTGTTGCGGCGCAGATGTTCGGGCGCGGGTGTAGGCTCCGACGTCCGTAGCGCCTCTGTAGCACTTATTTCGGTTTGGTGCTACCTTGGTGGCATGCAGCAGCTCAAAGCCATCGGCCAGCGTGAGCTCCGCAACGACAACGCGGAGATCATGCGGCGCGTCGAGGCGGGTGAGAGCTTCGTCGTCACCCGCAACAACAAGCCCGTCGCCCAGCTCTCGCCGTACCGAGAGGAGGCCGTGTCGAGGCCGCCTCTCGGGGACGTGCAGGTGCTGTTCGGCACCCTGCCGTCGGTCGACGCCGACCGCTGGGAGGCCGACCGGCGCGCGGCCGACGCCGTCTTCGGTGCCGACGACCCCCTGGACGACCCGTGGCGCAGCTGAGCTGTCTGCTCGACACCTGTGTGCTGATCAGGTTGGAGCGGGCGAACCTGGGCGACTACGTCAACGCCCAGCCGTACTTGAGTGCCGTGACGATCGCGGAGCTGGCCTTCGGGCTCGACACCGAGGATCCGGTCGAGCGGTTCGCGCGCACCGAGCGGTACTACGCGGCGCTGCAGACGTTCGAGGTGCTGCCGTTCGGGGTCGAGGAGGCCAAGGTCTACGGGCAGATGGCCTCCCTGGTGCGGCGGGCCGGGCGCAGTCCGCGGCCCCGCCGGATGGACCTGCAGATCGCGGCCACGGCGGCGGTCGCCGGGGTGCCGGTCCTGACGATGAACGTCAAGGACTTCAAGGACGTCGAACGGCTCGTGGAGGTCGTGCCGATCCGTCAGGTCTGAGCGCCGTGGAAGAAGTACTGGCCGAGACCGACCGTGAACACGAGCACGCCGTAGAGGGCGTGCTCGACCGACGCCGCGAGCAGTGAACGCGTGCGCTGGTAGCGGGTGGCGAAGAGCCAGCCGCCCACCGCCGACAGCACCACCGACACCCAGCTGCCGAAGATGATGTGCACGAACCCGAACGCCGCCGCGCTCGCCGCGACCGTCCACGCGCCGAACGCCTGGCCGTAGCGTTCGAACAGGAACGCGCGGAACACCAGCTCCTGCGGGTACACGCTGAGCAGCGGGTAGAACACCATCACCGCCAGCCACAGCAGCGGTTGCTCACGCGGGAGCTCGAACAGCCGCGCCGGGAACGCCACCGCCACGACCGCGATGGCGGCGGCGGCCGCCAGGGCCCACAACGTCAGGATCGGCCTGAGCCGCACGGCCTCGGCGCGCCACAGCGACCTGCGGTCGAACGTCCTGGACCGCAGCAGGTACGCGACGCTCGCGCCGCCCAGGACCAGCAGCACTGGGATCGGGCTCGTGCCGCGGGCCAGCAGGGAGTAGAGCAGGGCCAGGCCGAAGAAGACGGCGACGTACTCGGCCGCCAGGCAGGCCTTGCGCTTCGTGGTGATCGCGACCGTTGGCACGGCCGCGAGGGTAGGTGGGCGAGGTGAACGGAGATCGTCGTTCTAGGCTCCCGGCATGACTGCGCTGGGGTTCAGCTGCTCGTGCTGCGGTGAGGTGCACGACGGGCTGCCGTTCGCCTACTCGATGCCGGCGCCGGTGTACTGGTCGGAGGAGGTCGCCGGGCTGCCCGGCAGCTTCCTCGCCGGGGAGCAGTGCGTGATCGGGAACGAGCACTTCTTCGCGCGCGGACGGATCGTGCTGCCCGTGCGCGACGCCGAGGAGGACCTGGAGTGGGGCGTGTGGGTGTCGCTCTCGCCCGCGAACTACCAGCGCATGCTCGACGTCTTCGACGAACCGGCGCGGGTGGACGAGCCGCCGTACTTCGGCTGGCTGTCGACGGCGCTGCCCGGCTACGAGTACCCGACCGTCAACCTCAAGACCAAGCTGCACACGCAGGAACTCGGTGTGCGGCCGTTGATCGAGCTCGAACCGACGGGTCACCCGCTCGCCGTCGAACAGCGCGAGGGCATCACGGTCGCGCGGGTGCAGGAGTTCGCGGAGATCGCCCTGCACCAGCGAGGAACGCCCTGACGCGTTCCAGGTGGTCGATGCCGAGGCCCTTGCGCGGGTCGACGGGCACCAGCAGCGTGTCCGGCCGTGCCGCGGCCCACTCGGTGTCACGGCGCTGGAACTCGTCGTCCAGCCACGCGATCGGCCGCGTACCCGCCCACTCGGTGATCGCCGGAACCTTGCCGTGCAGGCCGTCCGCGTGGTCGGAGCCGCGTCCGCCGAAGTCGACCCACTCCAGCTCGGGCAGGCCGAGGCGCGGGCCGATGAACTCGTTCGCCTCGCGTTCCCACGTCGTCGCCCACACCAGGTCGGCGTCGACGGTGGCGGCGAGCGAGAGCAGCCACGGGCCGTGGGACGGGTCCAGCCACACGCGCAACGGCCGGAAGAAGCCGAACGGAGTGATCCGGTGCGTGGTGTAGCCGGCCGGGCGCCGGGTCGGCTTCGCCAGGAACGGGTTCAGCGGGCCGTCGACGTCCAGCAGGATCGCGGGACGAGGCATGCCCCGATGAGATCATTTCCGCCCGTTACCGGCGCGTGAATTTCGAATTCGACCCGATCGGGACGTCCGAACGGCTAATGATCCGGCGTTTCATCCCGATACCTCACACATGACTGTCACGGACATCGCGACGTGGGGCACGGCGGACCACGTGCGAGCCGCGCTTGAGCGTCACCTCGAAGGCGCGCTGGTCGAGGTTCCCCAGGACGACGAAGCACCCCGCTGGGCGTTCGGTGAGGCGCTGCGCAGGTCGCTGATGCTGCGCCAGACCCACCCGTTCGACACCGTCGCCCTCGGCCTGCCGGACCTGCCGCGCTACCGGGAACTGGTGGCGGGCTCCGAGGTGACGTTGCGCGCGACGAACATCGACGCCTACTTCATCTGCCAGGCCGGCAAGGCGGAGCTGCACCAGCCTCAGATGGTGCCGGAGGCCTAGCGGGCAGGCACCACTGCCTGTTCCGGGCTTCTCGCGGCATGAAGAAACCCCGGCTCCGTCGAGGAGGAACCGGGGCTTCGACCACAGCGGACTAGGCGGGCACCGACGCCACACCCGGCGCCAGGAAACGCTTGCCCGTGACCTTCTCCGAGATGCCCGTGCGGTCCAGGTACGGCGTGATGCCGCCCAGCCAGAACGGCCACCCGGCGCCCAGGATCATGCACAGGTCGATGTCCTGCGCCTCCGCGACCACGCCCTCGTCGAGCATGATCCGGATCTCCTCGGCCAACGCCTCCAGCGCGCGGTTCTTCACCTCGTCGCCGGTCAGCGGCGCGTCACCGAAGTTCCACAGGGCGAGGACCTCGGGGTCGACGGTCTGCGCGCCCGCCGAGTCCCACTGCCACACCGCGCCCTTGCCGGCGGCGACGAACTTCTTCATGTTCTCCGACACCGAGAAGCGGTCGGGGAACGCGCCGTGCATCGTCTCCGACACGTGCAGCGCGACGGCGGAACCGACCAGCTGCAGCAGGATCATCGGCGACATCGGCAGGCCCAGCGGCTCGGTGGCCTTGTCGGCGACCTCGAACGACGTGCCCTCGTCGACCGACTTGATGACCTCGCCCATGAAGCGGGTCAGCAGGCGGTTCACGACGAACGCGGGCGCGTCCTTCACGAGCACCGAGGACTTCTTGAGCTGCTTGCCGATCGAGAACGCCGTCGCGAGCGTCGCGTCGTCGGTCTGCTCGGCGCGCACGATCTCCAGCAGCGGCATGACCGCGACCGGGTTGAAGAAGTGGAAGCCCACGACCCGCTCGGGGTGCTTGAGCTTCGACGCCATGTCCGTGATGGACAGCGACGACGTGTTCGTGGCCAGGATCGCCTCGGCGGAGACGTGCTCCTCGACCTCGGCGAACACCTGCTGCTTGACGGCGAGGTCCTCGAACACGGCCTCGATCACGAAGTCGGCGTCGGAGAACGCGGCCTTGTCGAGCGAGCCCGACACCAGGGCCTTCAAGCGGTTCGCCTCGTCCGGCGAGATCCGCTTCTTGCCCGCCAGCTTGTCGATCTCGGCGTGGACGTAGCCGACGCCCTTGTCCACGCGCGCCTGGTCGATGTCGGTCAGCACGACCGGCACGTGCAGGCGGCGGATGAACAGCAGCGCCATCTGCGAGGCCATCAGGCCCGCGCCGACGACACCGACCTTGGTGACCTTGCGCGCCAGCGACTTGTCGGGCGCGCCCGCCGGTCGCTTCGCCCGCTTCTGCACCAGGTTGAACGAGTACAGGCCGGCCCGCAGCTCGTCGCTCATGATGAGGTCCGCGAGGCCCTCGGTCTCGGCGGCGTAGCCCTTGTCCAGGTCGTTCTCGCGCGCCAGCTCCAGCAGCTCCAGCGCCTTCTGGGCACCGGGCGCCGCGCCCTTGGTCTTGCCGTGCACGATGCCCTTGGCGCGTGCCACGGCCGCGTCCCACGCGTCACCGCGGTCGATCTCCTTGCGGGGCACGGAGATCTCGCCGCGCACGACACCGGACAGCCACAGCAGCGACTGCTCCAGGTAGTCGGCGGAGTCGAACAGCACGTCCGCGATGCCCAGCGCGAGAGCTTCCTTCGGCTTGAGCATCTTGTTCTGGTTCAACGCGTTCTCGAAGATCACCGTCACGGCGTCGTTGGCGCCGATCAGGTTCGGCAGCAGCTGCGTGCCGCCCCAGCCCGGGAACAGACCCAGGAACACCTCGGGCAGCGCGATCGCGGCCGCGTTCGAGGCCAGCGTGCGGTAGTGGCACGACAGCGCGAGCTCGAGCCCGCCGCCCATGACCGCGCCGTTGACGAAGGCGAAGGTCGGGACGTCCGAGTCGGTGAACTTCTTGAAGACGTCGTGACCGAGCTTGCCGATCATCACGCCCTGCGCGCGGTCCCCGGTCTCCTCGACGCCCGACAGGTCGGCGCCGACGGCGAAGATGAACGGCTTGCCCGTCACCGCGATGGCGGCGGGCTTCGCGGCGTAGGCCTCGTCGAAGGCGGCGCCGAGCGACACCAGCGACTGCGGGCCGAACGTCGACGGACGCGTGTGGTCCAGGCCGTTGTCGATCGTGATGAACGCGACCGGCTTCTCGAGGCCCGGTACGGAGATCAGACGGGTCTTGGCAACGGTGACGACCTCGTCGGGGAAGATCGCCTTTGCTTCCTCAGCGGTGATGGTCACTTGCCACTCCAGTTCGGGTTCTCCCAGATGACGGTCCCGCCCATGCCGATGCCGATGCACATGGTGGTGAGGCCGTAGCGAACGTCCGGACGCTCGGCGAACTGACGCGACAGCTGCGTCATCAGACGCACACCGGACGAGGCCAGCGGGTGGCCGGTCGCGATGGCGCCGCCCCACTGGTTCACGCGGGGGTCGTCGTCAGAGATGCCGAAGTGGTCGAGGAACGCGAGCACCTGGATCGCGAACGCCTCGTTCACCTCGAACAGGCCGATGTCCTCAATGGACAGACCGGCGCGCTGCAGTGCCTTCTCCGTGGCCGGAACCGGGCCGATGCCCATGACCTCGGGCTCGACACCCAGGAACGAGTAGCCGACCATCCGCATGCCGACGGGCAGGCCGAGCTCGCGCGCGGTCTCCTCCTCGGCGAGGATGCAGCCGGTCGCGCCGTCGTTCAGACCGGCCGCGTTGCCCGCGGTGATCCGGCCGTGCGGGCGGAACGGCGTCTTGAGCTTCGCGAGGTCCTCGACCGTGGTGCCCGGACGCGGCGGCTCGTCGGCCGTCGCGAGGCCCCAGCCGTTCTCCGCGGAGCGGGTCGCGACGGGCACGAGCTCCGGCCCGATCTTGCCGTTCTTGAGCGCGTCGGCGTACTTGGCCTGGGAGTTGGCCGCGTAGGCGTCCGTGCGCTCCTTGGTGATGTGCGGGAACCGGTCGTGCAGGTTCTCCGCGGTCTGGCCCATGACGAGAGCGCTGGTGTCGACGATCCGGTCCGACAGGAAGCGCGGGTTCGGGTCGACGCCCTCGCCCATCGGGTGCCGGCCCATGTGCTCGACGCCGCCCGCGATGGCGATGTCGTAGGCGCCGAACGCGATGCCGCTCGCGGCCGTGGTCACGGCGGTCATCGCGCCCGCGCACATGCGGTCGATCGAGTAGCCGGGCACCGACTTCGGCAGGCCCGCGAGCAGTGCCGCGGTGCGGCCGAGCGTGAGGCCCTGGTCGCCGATCTGCGTGGTCGCGGCGATCGCGACCTCGTCGACCCGCTCCGGCGGCAGCTCGGGGTGCCTGCGCAGCAGCTCACGGATGACCTTGACGATCAGGTCGTCGGCACGGGTCTCGGCGAAAATCCCCTTGGGGCCGGCCTTGCCGAACGGCGTCCGGACGCCGTCGACGAAGACCACGTTCCGAACGCGTGCCGGCGCTGCTGGTGCGGCCACGGCGTCTCCTCCACTTGTGGTGACAACTCTGTCCACTACCGGGTCGGGCTGCGCGACATCCCTACCGGTCGGTAACGCCAACTCTAGCCCTAGTTACTGGCCAGTAACCACTGCGGTACCCCTGTTGGTTGTGTCACACACCTTGCGGATGATCAGGAACAGCGGCAACCCGACCGGCGCCAGCAGGATCGTGATCACCAGAACGGGTGCCATGACCAGCGGGTGGACGTCGAGCCGGCGCCCCTCGAGGTACATCCAGCGCCCGACGAACAGATCCCACGCGAGCATGTGCGCCCACACCAGCGCGGTGCCGGCGGGAGTGGCCAGGTACTCCGCCAGCGGTCCGAGTTCGGGCCGGGTGACCAGCGGCAGCACCGTGGACAACTCGGGGATCAGCAGCACGACGTAGATCAGGGCCGGCGGCAGCACGATCAGGTACGACTCGGCGATCTTCCTCGTCCACGACCAGTTCGGCGCGAGGATCATCAGCGCCCAGAACGGCGCTGCCACCAGGAACGTCAGGTCGAACAGAACGGCGGTCATGCGAGCACGTACTCCTTCTTGGTGTTCTTCGGCGTCTGCCGCGCCCACGCCACGCCGAGCGCGGTCGCGACGACGATGGCGGCGGCGACGATCAGCGTCAGCGCGTCCGGCTTGACCAACGCCTGCCCGCGCAGCGCCTGCCAGGTCGTGAGCAGCGTGAAGCCGAGGTAGCCGCCGCTGATGACCCACGCGAGGCGCGCGTTGGCCCAGCGGCCCGCGAGCAGGATCAGCAGGGGGAGGACCTGGAGCGCGTGCATGCCCACGAAGTGGCCGATGCGCAGGTCGCCGTGCTCGGTGCTCCAGCCGGTGACCGCCATGTAGGCGCCGCCGTCGGCCGCGCCGATCGTGTGCGAGCCGAGCGTGTCGCCGTCGAGCGCCTGGCCGGGCTTCGGGCTGGTCATCAGGAAGCCGACGCCGAGGCCCAGGAACGAGATCACGAGCCCGAGCCGGATGGACCAGGAGAACGCCTTGTCCTCGATGTCCGTGCGCCACAGCAGGATCGCGACGATCGCGTGGGTCACCCACAGCACGACGATCGTCGAGCCCATGATCGAGAACAGCGCGGTGTCGAGCGGCGTCTCGAAGTTGAAGTGGCTGCGCTTGCCGCGGATCACCTGGCCGACGATCACGACCATCTCGGCCGCGCCGGCCACCGTCAGCACCGTGCCCGCCCACCAGCCGACGCGCTGGAACCGCCGCAGGAACGTGAGCAGCCACGCGAGCGTGAACGAGTAGAGCGCGAGCGACACGGCGAACTTGAACGGCTTGAGCCAGATCGGCGAGTTCATCACCGTGCGGTCGTCGACCAGGAGTCCGACGAGCGCGATCGGGATCAGCGCCACCATCGCCCACCCGAAGACGACTAATGGGCGGTGCCAGTTCTGCATGGCCTTCAGCATCGGAACCCCCTGCGTAGAATGGATAGTGGAGCTCTCCACTATCGATAAACGGGAAGGTACACTATCCATATGCGTGTTGGCGAGCTTTCGAAGAAGAGCGGCGTCCCGGTGCCGACGATCAAGTACTACCTGCGTGAGGGACTGCTGCCCGCCGGCGTGCTGACCAGCCCGAACCAGGCTCATTACGACGACGAGCACCTGCGGCGGCTGCGCCTGGTCCGGGCCCTGATGGACGTCGGAGGTCTGTCGATCGCCTCCGTGCGTGACGTGCTCGGCGCCATCGACACGCACGACGAGTCGCTGCACAACAAGCTCGGCGCCGTCCAGGAGGCCATCAGCCACCCGAGCCCGGTGGAGCTCGACCCGCTGGCGGTCGCGGACGTCCAGGCGTTCTTCACGCGCAACGGCCAGACCGAGTGCGTCGACGTCACCGAGTCGAACGTGACCCACATGCTCGCGGCCGCGCTGTCCTCGGCCCGGTCGGTCGGCCACGACCGGATCCACGAGCTGCTCGACCCCTACCTGGAGGGGCTGAAGATCATCGCTCGGGCGGACCTCGAGTACGTCACCCGGCACAGCTCGCCCGACGACGTCATCGAGGCGATGGTCGTGGGCACGCTGATCGGGGACACCGTCCTCAAGGCGGTGCGGCGGCTCGCGCACGCACAGGTGTCGCGTGAGCGGCTCGGAGAAGGCACGGAGCCGTACCTCCCGAACTGATCCGTCCAGGGTGAAAGACCGGGCGTCCTGCCGGACATGTCCCGGGGTGGAGCAGGTGGACGTGGAACCGCGCCGGACGGGTTTCGACGCCGTCGCGCAGGAGCTGATCGAGCCGCTGCGCCGGTACCTCGCGCGCCGGACCGACGCGGCGACCGCGGACGACGTGCTGTCCGAGACGTTGCTGGTGGCCTGGCGGCGGCGGGCCGAGATGCCGGCCGAGCCGCTCGCGTGGGCGTACACCGTGGCGCGCAACTGCCTCGCCAACGCGGAACGGGCTCGGCGGCGGCAGGACCGGTTGCTCGTGCGGATCTGGCAGCTGGCGAGACCGCCCGAGCACGCACCCGCTCGTGATGACCCCGATCCGGGGCTGGCCAGGGCGCTCGCGCGGTTGTCCGCGGTGGACGCTGAACTCGTGCGGCTCTGGGCGTGGGAGGAGCTCGGGCCCGCGGAGATCGCCCTGGTCGTCGGGATGAGCGCCAACGCGGTCAGCATCCGCCTGCACCGGGCGCGCCGGAGGTTGAAGTCCCTGCTGGACGAGCAGGCGGAAGGAGAGCGGCCATGACCGACGACGACCTGCGCGACCGGATGCGCCGCGCCGACCCCGCCGCCTCGTTGCGGCCGTTGCCCGACGACGAGGCGCGCAGGCTGCTCGCCAGGCCCTCGGTTCCGGCGGCGCCCCGGTTCGCCTCGCGGCGGTTGCCGGTGCTCGTCGGGGCGGCGGCGGTCGTCGCCGTGGTGGTCGGGGTGCTGGTGTTCAGCGGTGGTGGGGAAGAGCCGGTGTCCCGGCCGGACGTCGCGTTGCCCACGTCGACGCAGCCCGGGCTGGAGAACGGGTCGGGGCTGCCGGACACCAGCGGTGGGCGGCTGACCACGAGCTTGCCGCCCACGACCAGCACCACCACCGCTCCGGCGCCGACCACGACCTCGTCCGACGGGCGGAAGACCACGGTCGCGGTGCTCGCGGACGGGCCGGTCGATCCGGAGGTCCGGTGCCGCGCGCCCGAGGCGGCGGTGCTCCGGGAGCGCGCGCAGATGGCGTTCGAGGCGACCGTGCTGAAGATCGAGGGCACCGTCGTGACGTTGCAGGTGCATCGGGCGTGGGTCGGTGAGGCCGATCTCGTCGAGGTCAGGAACACCGCGACCGCGCCGGTGCTGGCCGGGTTCGAGCCCGAGGTCGGACGGCGGTACCTCGTCGCGGCGAGCGACCTGCGGGTGATGGGCTGCGGGTACAGCGGTCCCGACGAACCCGGGCTGCGGGCGGTCTACGACGAGGCGTTCCCCGGGCGGTGAACGGCGGTGCGTCCCGAGGGCGCACCGCCGTCGCCAGGACTACCTGGTCAGGTAGGCGTTGATCACCGTCTGGGTGATCGAGTCACCGCCCTTGCCCGTCGCCGTGGCGCGCAGCGAGACGCTGCCGCCGCGGCCGGGGTTGACCACGTAGGCCGCGTTGCCGACGACCAGCACCTTCTGCCAGGTCGCGCCCCTGTCGTAGGACACCTGCGCGGACAACGACCTCGTCTTGCCCTGGACGGTCAGCGGGATTCGCTGGAACCGGTGCGCGGGCAGGGTTCCGTCGAGGGCGAGTTCCGGGGTGAACCGGACCATCGACAACGGCACCTGCGTGACGGCTGAGGTCGTCGCCGAGTCGAAGCCCCACGTCGTGGTGACCGAGGTGCTGATCGCCGCGACACCCGAGCGGGTCGCGGTGGTGGTCAGCTCGTAGCGGCCGGGCGTCGCGGGCAGCGAGAAGAACGTCTCCAGGTCGAGCGGGCGGTCGGTGGAGTCGATGACCTCGCCTCCGCGCTTGAGCACGGTCGAGCCCGCGTCGACGACCGAACCGCCGGAGCGGCCCTGCCCGTCGGCGAAGAACGGCAGGCTGCCGAACAGGATGTCGCCGTCGCGGAAGAGGCCGACCCGGCGTTCGTCGGTCAGCAGCGGGCCGAAGACGCCGGTGTTGAACGTCTTCTTGTAGGTGCGGCCCGGCTTGAACTGCTCGTTCGGCGAGTTCCAGTAGGCCTCGGAGGCCTCGCCATGGTCCTGTTCGAAGCGCAGGCTCCAGGTGTTGTCGGGGGAGTGCAGGTTCAGCTTGCGCGTGTGCGGCAGGGCGTGGCCGAACGCGACGCCGAACAACGGGCTGTCGCCCACCTCGGCCTGGGCGTGCAGGTAGCCGGTGCGGTCGGGAGCCGTGGTGCCCGCCGAGGCCTCGATGGTCACGAGGTCCTTCTGCTTGAGCTGCTTGCGGTAGCCCGTCCAGAACTTCGTGAGCGTGGTGTTCTGGTCGACGACGTGGAACTCCTCGCGGTCCGCGCCGGTGTAGGAGGCGATGACCAGCTCGTTCATCTCGCCGGACCTGCCCTCGGGGCCGACGTGGGCGGTGCTCAGCAGGTTCAGCGGCACGCCCAGCAGGCCGAAGCCGTACTCCATGTCCGGGACCTTGTGGCCGACGCGGATGTAGGAGTGCCGCTCGGTGGGCTTGCCGGGCAGGCCGATGTCGACGGGCTTGGCCTGGCGGGCGTCGAGCGTGATCGTGGTGTCCGCGGTGATGTCGATGTTCGTGCCGTTGAACCAGGTGTAGTACGGGTTCGGCTGGTCGGGGCGGACCCACTCGTGGCCGTTGAGCAGGTAGCGGCCCTTGGCCACGCGCAGGGTCTCCAGGCCGGTGCCGAGTCCGGCGAAGGCGCCCTTCGCCTCGTCGGTGACGCCCTGCAGGCTCGCGCCCCAGTTCGCGGCGGGCTTGCCGTCACGGCCGATCGTCTTGATCGTGAGGCTGTAGCGCTCGGGTTCGCGCGTCACGGCCGCAGGGGTCGTCACGGACTGGCCGCCGCCGCTCGCGTTGATGTACGCGCTGAACGTGCCGGACGCGTCGCCGCCGATCTTGGTGTCAGCGGTCAGAGTGGTGGTGGCCGTGCCGTGCGCGGGCACGGTCAGGGTGGCGTCCTTGAGTGTGAAGAAGCCCTGCGGCGCCGTGGTGTCGACCTTGAGCGTCAGACTGACCGGTTGGTTGCTTTGGTTGGTGTAGACGACGTTCTTGGTGACGGGGACGTCGTCGTGGTGCGGCCACAGCGCCGTGCCGAACGAGACCGAGCCGGAAGTGACCAACTGGTTGGTCGCCTTGGCGACGTCGGTGCGTCCGGCGCCCTGCTCGAACGGGGTGTGCGCGCCCGGCTTGGCCGACGCCATCAGCGCGGCCTTGATCTGCTCGCCGCGCCAGTCGGGGTGGTGCTGGGCGAGGATCGCCGCCGCGCCCGCGACGTGCGGGGTGGCCATCGACGTGCCGTCGAGCGAGATGTACCCCTCGGCCGGGCTGGGCCTGGTCTCGCCGAGCCTGCCCGCCGCCGCGGCGCCGATGCCGACGCCCGGAGCGGTGATGTCCGGCTTGATGGCGCCGTCACCGTTGCGCGGGCCGGTGCTGGAGAAGCCCGCGAGCTTGTCGTCGCGGTCCACGGCGCCGACGGTCAGCGCGGCGTCCGCACTGCCGGGAGAACCGACGGAGTTCGGCCCCGCGTTGCCCGCCGCGATGACGAACAACGTGCCCGTCTCCTGGGAGAGCCGGTTGATCAGGACCTCCATCGGGTCGAGCAACGGGCCGTCGTCGCCGCCGAGGCTCATGTTGACGACGTCCGCCTGCTGCTCGACCGCCCACTCGATGCCCGCGAGGATGCCCGACTCGTAGCCGGAGCCGTCGTCGCCGAGCACCTTGCCGTCGAGGATGCGCGCGCCCGGCGCCACGCCCCGGAACTTCCCGCCCGACTTCGCCCCGGTGCCGGCCGCGATGGACGCGACGTGCGTGCCGTGCCCGACGCGGTCCTGGTTGTCGGGGGAGTCGGTGAAGTTGCGTTCCGCGATCTCCTGCGTGGCGAGGTCGGGGTGTGTGTTGTCGACGCCGGTGTCGAGCACGGCGATCTTCACGCCCGTGCCGTCGAGCCCGGCCTGCCACGCCTGGGGCGCGCCGATCTGGGCGGTGCTGCGGTCGAGCGCCGCCTTGCGCACCGCGTCCAGCCAAACGGTTGTTTGCCGACTTCGGGCGTTGGTGCTCGTCAGCGACGTCCACACGTCCTGGGCGGACTTGGCCGTGACCGTGACGGCGTCCACGCCGATGCGGCTGAACGACCGTGCGGCGGCCAGCCCGGAACCCTGCGACACGAGCACCTTCAGGCCGTCGTGCTTCGCGTACTCGGGCCTGCTCAGCAACGCGACGTCGAACAGACGCCGGTCGACCCGGCCCTCGGCGATCAGCGGCTCCACGTCGGCGGGCACGGCGTAGAGGTGCGCGCCGTCCTCTCTCGTGGAGACCGGGATGTGCTCACGGCCTGGCGCGGCCTTGAACTGCAGCGGCCTGCCTCTGTCGTCGGTCAGCACCTGGTCGCCCGTGATGAGGGTGATCCACTGCTGCCGGGCGGTTGCCTGGCCGGTGCGGGTGCTCGTGTCGGACGTGGTCGCGGCGGCGGGGGTGACGCCGCTCAGGACCGCGGCCAGCACGAGGCCGGCGGCGGCGAGGGGGAGATGAGGTTTCAACGGAGGCCTCTCCTGGGGACGGACAACTCCTCGGCGGCATATGTCCGTCACTCCTCCCCGATATTTCGCAACGGCAACTGTCAACAGCGCGCCCTCCGGTACAGCTGGATCATGACCAGCCGCGTCCCGTTGGACTCCGACAGCTACCTCGCGCTCTCCCGCCGCGCCTGCTTCGTCTGCGAACTGCTCGCCGGCAACCCGGACTACCCGCACCACGTCGCTCACCGGGACGACGTCGCGATCGTGTTCGCGAGCAGGTTCCCGTCGGTCGTCGGTCACTTCCTGGTGGCGCCGGTCGACCACCGCGAGCACGCCATCGCCGACTTCACTCCCGACGAGTACGCGGCGATCCAACGGGTCGTGCACCGGGCAGGCACCGCCCTGAGCTCACTGCTGCCCGTCGAGCGGCTCTACGTGGTGTCGCTCGGCAGCCAGCAGGCCAACCGGCACGTCCACTGGCACCTCGCACCGCTGCCGCCCGGAGTGCCTTACGAAGATCAGCAGATCGCCGTCTTCGAGCCGTCCCGCGGGGTCCTGGACGTGCCGGACGACGAGGTCGCCGACCTTGCCCGGCGCCTCGGCGAGCGCATGGCCGACTAATATATTGCGCCTGATGTATTAGTTGGCGGCTGCCGTCAGGGGAGGCGGAGGAGCCAGCGGACCTCGCCGTCGTGGACGTCGGCGGTCGGGGTGAGGCCGGCTGCGGTGGCGACGGCGGCGGAGGCGTGGTGGTTCGGGTTGATGTGGGCGATCACCGTGTGGACCGGCTGGGTGCGGAGCCAGGCGACCAGGCCTTGAGCCGCTTCGCTGGCCATGCCGCGGCCCTGCCACGGGGTGCCGACGACCCAGGCGATCTCGGCGGTTCCGTCGGTGATCGTTGCCTGGACGGTGCCGGTGAGGCGGTTGTCGCCCCGGAGGCGGATCACCCAGTTCAGCCAGCGCACGGCCGGGTCGGGGGAGCCGGCGGCCAGGCGTTCGTAGCGGGTGTGGAGGGCGTCGGGGGTGAGCGGGGTGCCGCCGGTGAAGGTGTGCAGAGCCGGGTCGGCGAGGACGGTGGCCATCTCGGTGGCGTGCTCCGGGGTCAGCGGGAGCAGGTCCAGGCGGGCGGTGGTGATCATCGGTGGCGGGTCAGGAAGGTCGTCACCAGGTTGTCGGTGAAGGCGCGGGGGACCGGGGCTCCGGTGACCAGGACTCGGTAGTGGATCGGGCCGACGAGGTGGTCCACGGCCTCGTCGAGGTCCAGGTCTGGCGGCAGGTCGCCGCGGGCCACGGCTCGTTCCAGCGGGAGGCGGTCTCGGGTGCGCTGGTGGCTCAGGTGGTCGTCGCGCAGGCGGGTGGCCAGGGCCGGGTCGTGCTGGGCCTGGCCGGTGAGGGCGCGGAAGACGGCGCCCGGGTCCGAGGTGGTGAGGAAGTCGGCCAGGGCGGCCAGGTGGGCGCGGAGGTCGGTGGCCAGGTCGCCGTGGTCGGCCGGGGTGAGGTGTTCGGCCATGTCCTCGGCGAAGGCTTCGAGCAGGACGTCGACCTTGGACGGCCACCAGCGGTAGATGGTCTGCTTGGCGACGCCGGCCCTGGCGGCGATGCCCTCGATGGTCACGCCGGCGAAGCCCTTTTCGGCCAGGAGGTCGTCGGCCGCCTCCAGGACGGCTCGGCGGGCTTCCTCGCTGCGGCCGTGCCTGTTGCCGCGGTGTGCGGTGTCGCTGGTCATCGCCTGTCTCCCACGTGCGTACCTTAGCCGGGGCTAGTCTAGACGCAACGTTGCGTCTACTCTGGCGGCCATGACGATCACGTTGCACGAGGTTCGGGTTCGCGAAGTGCTGGAGCGGTTGTTCGAGGCCGCGGAAGGGGACGAGGGGTTCGAGGCGCCCTGGGAGGAGTTGCGGTTGGCGGGCGCGCAGGAGCGGGCCGACGCGTTGGACTCGGTCTACATGCCCATCTCCGCTCGGGGCGGCGACCTGCTGTACGGGCTGGTGCGGGCCTGCCGGCCGGAGACCGTGGTGGAGTTCGGCACGTCGTTCGGCATCTCGACGCTCTACCTGGCGGCGGCTGTCCGGGACAACGGGCGCGGGCACGTCTACGGGACCGAGATGTCCGCGGTGAAGGTGGCGGCGGCCAGGAGGAACCTGGACGACGCCGGGCTCGGGAGTGTCGCCACGGTGTTGCCCGGTGACGCCCGGCGGTCGCTGGCCGGGATCGAGGGGCCGATCGGCCTGGTGCTGCTCGACGGGTGGAAGGAGCTCTGCCTGCCCGTGCTGCGCGACCTCGAGCCGCGGCTCGCGCCGGGGGCGTTGGTGGTGGCCGACGACATCGACCAGGAGTCGATGGCCGGGTACCTCGAGTACGTGCGGGACCCGGCCAACGGGTACGTCAGCGTCGCGTTCCCCGTCGAGGACGGGATGGAGATCAGCTGCCGGGGGTGACGCAGCGCAGCGCCACGTCGGTGGCGGTGTGCAGGGCGGCGAGGGTGGCGGCGGGGGAGTCGCCGCGGCTGAGGCTGGTGACGGCCGCGGCGCTGATGGCGCCCACCAGCGCGCCGACCGCGGCGGACGCGGTCACCTCGTCGAACTCGTCCGGATAGGCGGCGAGCAGGGCCGCGGTGATCCGGGTCTGGGCCTGGAACGTCGCGTGCAGGACGCGCGCCTGGACGGCTGGGGTGGTCACGACCAGTTCCGCGCGGAGGGCGGCCAGGCCGGACGGCAGGTCGCCCTCCGCGGTGTTCGTGATCATGTGATCGGCGGCCGCCGCCAGGGACTCGCGCGGGGTCGGGTGAGCGGCGATGGCGGCCACGGCCAGGGACGTGCGGGTGTCGCTGTCGACCAGGAGCACGTCCTCCTTGGTGGGGAAGTGGAGGAAGAAGGTGCGTTTGCTGACGTCGGCCAGGTCGGTGATGTCGGCGACGCTGGTGTTGTCGTAGCCCCGCTCGGTGAAGAGGCGGACCGCGGCGGCCACCAGGGCCTGGCGGGTGGCGTGTTTCTTGCGGTCGCGACGGCCTTCGGGCATGCGCGCAGGTTAGTGCACCCCGTAAATTGATGCACTCGGTGTAGTTTTGCGCCTAGTGTAGTCAACGTTGGGGGTTGCGATGGGTGTGGCCGGGCGGACCGTGCTGGTGACCGGAGCCGGGCGGGGGATCGGGCGGGCCGAGGCCTTGCACCTGGCCGCGGCCGGGGCGAACGTCGTGGTGAACGACCCCGGGGTCGGGATCGACGGGCGGGGCGGGGATGCCGGGGTCGCCGCAGCCGTGGCCGACGAGATCCGGAGGCGGGGTGGGCGGGCCGTGGCGGACACCGGGAGCGTCGCGGACTGGGAGGCGGCGCGGCGGATGGTGGCGCTGGCCGTCGCGGAGTTCGGAGACCTGCACGTCGTGGTCAACAACGCCGCCACCGAGGTCAACAAGGGGATGGAGGCGTTGACCGAGGAGGAGTTCGACGGGGTCGTCGCGGTCAAGGTGAAGGGATCGTTCGCGGTCAGCCACTGGGCCGCCCGGTACTGGCGGGAGCGGTTCGAGGCCGGGGAGCGGAGTGACCGGGCGATCGTGAACACCGCGTCCGGGTCCGGGCTGCTGAATCCCCTGCCCACCCAGTCGAACTACGCCGCGGCCAACGCCGCCGTCGCGGCGATGACGACCGTGCACGCTCTGGAGCTCAAGAGGTTCGGGGTGCGGGTCAACTGCGTCAGTCCGTCGATGGTGCGGACCCGGCTGACGGCCGGCGTGCCGGCGGGGGAGCGCATGACCGGGCCGGAGGTGGTCGCGCCCGTCGTCACCTATCTCGCCGGGGACGGGTGCCCGCTCACCGGGCAGGTGCTGTCGGTGCGCGGCGGGTCGGTCGCGGTCAACCAGGGGTGGTCGCTCGGGCCGCGAGTCGGCGACGAGAGCGACGTGTGGAGCGTCGAGGCGCTGGCCGTGGCAATGGACGACGTCGACGTCGTCGACCCGTTCGACGCGTTGACGGCGGCGCTCGGCGGTGCACTGGGACTGAGTCGGCGCGAAGACGTCGAGGCCGTCGTCAACGCTCAGCTGGGCTGAGGTCGCCTGGGCTGATATATCGGATATCAGCCCAGGCGGTCAGCGTTACGCCGGTGGTGGAGCGGTCGACGCCAGGGCCTTGGTGAGAGCCTCCAGCGTCAGCGAGATCTGCCACGACCGGGCGCCGCCGTCGCGCAGGACGGTGGCGACGGAGTCGGGCGAGAGGTCGGCCGGCGGTTGCCAGCAGGTGCGCCGCACCAGGTCCGGCAGCAGCAGGTTCTCGACCGGGAGGGTGTTGGCCTCGGCGATCGCGGCCAGGGCTGCTCGGGTGGCGGCGAGGCGGGCCGCGGCGTCCGGGTCCTTGTCCGCCCAGCGGTTGGGCGGCGGCGGGCCGTCGTGCTGGCCGGCCGGTTCCGGGAGTTCGGACTTCGCGAGAGCGCCCGCCTTACGCAGGGCGTTCATCCAGACGCCCACCATGCGGCGCTGCGAGCGGCCGCGGAAGACCGGCAGGGCCAGCAGTTCGGCGTCGGAGGCGGGGTTGCGGGCGGCAGCCTCCATCAGGGCGGAGTCCGGCAGGACCCGGCCTGGGGCGATGTCGCGTTCGCGGGCCACTGTGTCGCGGGCTTCCCAGAGCGCGCGCACGAGGGCCAGTTGCCGCTGGTTGCGCACGCGGTGGATACCGGACGTGCGCCGCCAGGGGTCGGTGCGGGGACGCGGCAATGGCGCCGTCCGCACCGCCTCGAACTCTTCGAGCGCCCAGGCGAGTTTGCCCTGGCGCTCCAGCTCGGCTTCGAGAACGTCGCGCAGCTGCACGAGCAGCTCCACGTCCAGAGCGGCGTACGTCAGCCAGTCGGCGGGAAGAGGACGGCGCGACCAGTCGGCCGCGCCGTGCCCCTTCTCAAGCCGGTAACCGAGCAGCCGTTCCACCAACGTGCCCAGTGCGACGCGATCGAACCCAGCCAGCCTGCCCGCCAGCTCGGTGTCGAACAGCACGCCGGGTCGGAGACCGAGTTCGGCGAGGCACGGCAGGTCCTGAGACGCCGCGTGCAACACCCACTCAGTGCCCTCCAACGCCTGCACCAGGGGATCTAGCCGACCGCCGAGGGCGATCGGGTCGACCAACCAGGTGCCGGCGCCTTCCCGGCGCAGTTGCACCAGATAGGCACGCTGTGAGTAGCGGTAGCCCGAGGCTCGCTCGGTGTCCACCGCGACCGGGCCCTTCGCCCCGGCGAGCGCGTCAGCGGCTCGCCGGAGCGCAGCTGGATCGGCGACCACGGGCGGGACCCCATCAGCAGGTTCCGTCAGCGGTACCGGTTCTGGTCCGGTTGGTGCGGTTGGCTCGTCGGCGGGTACATCCACAACGGATGACCCTACGACGATCGCACCCCTCACAGGTGTTCTCGGCCGGTTCAGTGGTTCGAACCGGTGTCTAACGGATCACGCCGGCACGCATGGCCAGCGCGACCATCTGAGCGCGATCCCCGGTGCCCAGCTTCCGGCCGATCCGCGACAGGTGAGACTTCACCGTCAACGCGGACAGGCTCAGAGCCTCGCCGATTTCCTTGTTGCTCTGGCCATCGGCGACCAGCTGGAGCACCTCGACCTCACGCGCGGAGAGTTCCCGCGGCGTGTTGTCCGTGCCCGGCACCCGAGTACCCGCTGCGAGTACTGGTGCCACGCTCGGATCTGCGTAAACGCCGCCGTCGAGGACCCTGCGCACCCCATCGGTGACCACCATCGGCGAGGCGGACTTCAGGAGGTACGCCTGAGCGCCCGCCTGGAAGGCCGACCTGACCGCGTAGGGGTCGTCGGAGGATGCGAGGACCACGATGCGGGGCCAGCCCTGGGCACGAAGTTCCGTGACCAGGTCGATGCCGGTGCCATCCGGCAGGCCCAGATCGAGGATCGCGAGGTCGCACGGTCCGGTTGCAAGTGCCCGCGCCCGAGCCTCTGCCACCGATGCGGCCTCATGCACTGTCCCGGCTCCCATTTGGG
Source organism: Lentzea sp. NPDC058450 (assembly GCF_042721395.1). Classification (NCBI taxonomy): domain Bacteria; kingdom Bacillati; phylum Actinomycetota; class Actinomycetes; order Pseudonocardiales; family Pseudonocardiaceae; genus Lentzea; species Lentzea sp. NPDC058450. The sequence goes on along the minus strand of NZ_JBHXLO010000030.1, from coordinate 84,897 downwards.
TGAGCCGAGCTGATATCGCCTCCCTCAGCAGTGGGTGGTCGTCGACCACCAGCACTGAAAAAAGCTCTTCCCGCGGGTGCGGGACCATGTTCGCCGGCAACGAGCCGGCTGGCGTGGTACGAACGGCCTGACCTAAGCCGACGGCAGCCACGTCACTACCTCCCTGGAGTCGGTCGTGCCCCCCGACCGGCACCGGAGACTTTCGTCCAATCAGCCGCGCCACTGATCGACCGAAAGTGGTGTCGTCTGGGGCAGCGTAGCCGCCCATGCGGGTCTACGGGACGATCAATCGGGTATCTATCCCTATTGAGTTGTGACAGATGGCCTCATGTGTCACACGATTGGATGACAACTAGATAGGGGGTGTAACGCGAGCCCCTCTCAGAACGACATCTTGGAGTTGGTTGTGTCTAGCGGTGCTGGTGTCGAACGAGCGCGGGCCCTGTTGCAGCGTGTTCCCCTCGTCGACGGCCACAACGACCTCCCGTGGGGTCTGCGCGAGTTCGGGTACGGAACGACCGAGAACGTCTACGAGACGGCCGCCAAGATCGATCTGACCGAGCGTCATCCCAGCCTGCACACGGACGTCGTGAAGATGCGTGAGGGCGGCCTGGGAATGCAGTTCTGGTCCGTCTGGATCCCCGGCAAGCTGGCGGGTGACGGAGCGGTCACCGCCGTCCTGGAGCAGGTCGAACTGGTCTACGAGTTGGCGGAGCGGTACTCCGATCACCTCGGCATCGCGACGACCGCCGCCGAAGCTGAAGAAGTTTTCGCCTCCGGGCGTGTCGCGTCACTGATGGGTGCCGAGGGCGGACATTCCATCAACTCTTCACTCGGCGTTCTGCGCGCACTGCGCCGCCTGGGTGTTCGCTACATGACGCTGACCCACAACGACAACACGCCGTGGGCCGACAGCGCCACTGACCAGCCGGAACACGGCGGGCTGACCGAGTTCGGCCGCGACGTCGTGCGCGAGATGAACCGGATCGGCATGCTCGTCGACCTGAGCCACGTCGCGCCCAGCACCATGCACGACGCGCTCGACACGAGCGTCAAGCCCGTCATCTTCAGCCACTCGTCATGCCGCAAGGTTGCGGACCACCCGCGCAACATTCCCGACGACGTCCTGATCAAGCTGAGGGCCAACGGCGGTGTGGCCATGATCACATTCGTCCCGGACTTCGTGTCACCCCGTGTCGCTGAATGGGACGCAGCCCTTCGGGACGCGATGACAGAGGCCGGCCAGAGCCACGCCGACATGGGCCAGCGCAAGGAGTTCACCGAGAAGTGGTCGGTCGAGCACCCGAAGCCGATCGCGACCCTCGACGACGTCGTCGCGCACGTCGAGCACGCGCGTGAGGTCGTCGGCGTCGACCACATCGGCATCGGCGGCGACTACGACGGTGTCCAGGCGCTCCCGCAGGGCCTGGAGGACGTGTCGACCTATCCGAAGCTCTTCGGCGCGCTGCTCGACAAGGGCTGGTCCGAGGACGACCTCACCAAGCTCGCGGGCGCGAACGTGCTGAGGGTTCTGAAGGAATCCGACTAGTCAGTTACCAAGCGACTGGTTGGTTGGTTCAGCGCTGGCCGAACAGCGTGACGCCGACCGGCGGCAGCCCCACGGCCGTCGCCATCAGGTCGTAGAACGCGGTGCCGTGCTCGGCGAGCTCTCCGTCGAGCGCGGTCCACGACGCGCGCAGCTCCAGGTCGTCGGTGCGGGCGGGGCCCGCGATGTCCCCGAACCGGGCCGACGACGTCTGCGTCACGGTGCCGCCCAGCGCGGTGAACTCCGCGCCTGACTGCTCCAGCGCCTCGGTCAGCCACGACCACCCGACCTCGGGCAGCAGGGGATCGGACGCCAGCTCGTGGTCCAGCTCGACGCGCACGTACGCCACGACGCGAAGGACACCGCCCCACGCCTCGTCGCCGTCCGGATCGTGCAGCAGCACGAGCCTTCCGGTCGACAGCTCGTCCGACGGGCCGGTGACCTCAGCCGTCAGCGCGTACGCCCACGGAGCGAGCCGCTGCGGCGGGCGAACTTCGGTGAGTTCGATCTCGGGCCTGTGGCGAACCGACTTGAGCGTCCCCACCGCCCGGCGGAAGATTTCCGGCTCGGTCACACAACTGACTGTATGCCTCGCAATCCGGCCGAGTGACGGCGGCACGCCGGGACGTGGGACCATGAAAGAGATATGAGCACTCAAGTCCCCCTCCTCGTGGCCGCAAGTGGCGGCACCCCGTCGCACACCCCTGTCTGGTTCATGAGGCAGGCGGGACGGTCGCTGCCCGAGTACCGCGCCCTGCGTCAGGGCACCGCGATGCTCGACGCGTGCATGGACCCCGAGATGGTCTGCGAGATCACCATGCAGCCGATCCGGCGGCACGGTGTCGACGGGGCCATCCTCTTCTCCGACATCGTCGTGCCCCTCAAGGCCGCCGGCGTCGACCTCGACATCGTCGCGGGCACCGGTCCCGTGGTCGCGAACCCGGTCCGCACGCTCGAAGACGTGAACGCGCTGCCCGAGCTGCACACCGAGCAGGTCCAGCCGGTCCAGGACGCGATCGGGTTGCTGCTGAAGGAACTCCCGAACGAGGTCGCGCTGATCGGGTTCGCCGGAGCGCCGTTCACGCTCGCGAGCTACCTCGTCGAGGGCGGCCCGAGCAAGAACCACGAGCGCACCAAGGCGCTCATGCACGGCAACCCCGAGCTGTGGCACGCGCTGCTCGCCAAGATCGCGGACGTCACGGCGGCGTTCCTGCACGCGCAGCTCGACGCGGGCGTGCAGGCCGTGCAGCTGTTCGACTCGTGGGCGGGCGCGCTGTCCGAGCGCGACTACCGCCAGTTCGTGCTGCCGCACTCGAAGCGCGTCCTGGAGACGATCTCCGGCGTGCCGCGCATCCACTTCGGCGTCGGCACCGGCGAGCTGCTGCCCGCGATGCGCGAGGCGGGCGCGGACGTCGTCGGCGTCGACTGGCGCATCCCCCTCGACGTCGCCGTCGACCGGCTGGAGAAGGCGGCGCCGGAGCTGCCGAAGCCGGTCGTGCAGGGCAACCTCGACCCGGCGCTGTTCTTCGCGGGCTTCGACGCCGTCGAACGCGAGGTGCGCCGCATCCACGCCGAGGGCAAGGCCGCGGCGGGCCACATCTTCAACCTGGGGCACGGCGTGCTGCCGGACACCGATCCGGAGATCATCACCCGGACCGTCGAGCTGATCCACAGCTTGTAATGCACGGTAGAGCGCCGCACGTCGCCGTCGTCGGGGGAGGCATCTCCGGGCTCGCCGCCGCGCACCGGTTGCGCATGCTGCTCGGCCCGCAGGCCAGGATCACCGTGATCGAGCAGTCCGACCGGCTCGGCGGCAAGCTCCGCACCACCGAGCTCGCGGGTGTGCGGTTCGACGTGGGCGCGGAGGCGTTCCTGCACCGCAAGCCGGAGGCGCAGGAGCTGATCGACGAGGTCGGGCTCTCCGACCACGTCGTGCACCCCACGGACGCGAAGGCGTCGGTCCACGCGGCCGGGCACACGCACCAGTTGCCGGCGCACACGTTCATGGGCGTCCCGGCGAGCGTCGAGACCGTGCGGCACATGCTGTCGTCCGAGGGCGCGCTGCGCGTCGAGATGGAACCGACGCTGCCGCCGATCGAGCTGCGGGGCGGTGACGTCGCCGTCGGCGCGCTGATGAAGGACAGGTTCGGCCCCGAGGTTTCCGACCGACTGGTTGGTCCGCTCCTCGGCGGCGTGTACGCGGGCCGGGCAGACGAGCTGGGCCTGCGCGCCACCATGCCGCAGATCGCGACGTTGCTGGACAAGGGCGTCGGCTCGCTGCTCGCGGCGGCCGCGATGATGATGCCCGCGCCACCGCAGCCCCGCGCGTCCCGCCCGCCCGTCTTCGCGTCGCTCGCGAACGGCGTGTCGTCGCTGGTCGACAAGCTCGCCGAGGTCGCGAAGCCCGAGATCAGGCTCGGCCTGCCGGTGCGCGTGCTGTCGTGGCTCGGCGACGGCTGGCGCCTGGAGATCGGCTCGGCCGCGACGCCCGAGTACCTGGAGTGCGACGGCGTCGTGCTCGCGGTCCCGGCGCCGTCCGCCCGCAAGCTGCTGCACGAGATCGCCCCTCAGGTGTCCGCCGCGTACGGCAAGGTCGAGGTCGCCTCGATGGCCGTCGTCGCGCTGGCCCTTCCGCCGGGAACCGAGCTGCCGCAGCGCTCCGGGATCCTCATCGGGGAGGGGGAGCGGTACTCCGACCGCATCACCCCGTTCACCGCCAAGGCCTTCACGTTCTCCAGCCGCAAGTGGGCGCACTACGGCGAGCCCGTCATCCTGCGCGGGTCGGTCGGCCGCCACGGCGAGACGGCGCTGCTGCAACGCAGCGACGCCGACCTCGTCAAGGCCGTCCGCAACGACCTGCGCGAGCTGACCGGGATCGCCGCCGCGCCGATCGACTTCGTGGTGCAGCGCTGGGGCGGCGGGCTGCCGCAGTACGGCGTCGGCCACGTGGATCTGGTGGACACGATCGAACGCGGCATCGCGGAGGTGCCGGGCCTCGCCGTCGCCGGCGCCACCCTGCACGGCGTGGGCGTTCCGGCCTGCATCGCCACCGCCGACGCGGCCGCAGCCCGTGTCGCAGCACACCTGCTGGGCCGCGTCAGGCGTTGAGCGGCGCGTGCCAAGATGGACCTATGGCGCGCCTGAACTACAACGAGCTCAACGACACCATCCGCTACACGATGTGGTCGGTGTTCCGGGTCGAACCCGGAAAGCTTCCGGACGACCGTTCGGCTGCCGCGAGCGAGACCCAGGACTACCTGGACGCGTTGGAGGGCAAGGGCGTCGTCGTGCGCGGCGTCTACGACGTGGCCGGTCTGCGCGCCGACGCGGACTTCATGATCTGGTGGCACGCCGAGGAGATCGAGCAGGTGCAGGCCGCCTACACGGGCTTCCGCCGCACCCCGCTCGGCAAGGTCTCGACGCCGGTCTGGTCGCAGGTCGCCCTGCACCGCCCCGCGGAGTTCAACCGCAGCCACATCCCCGCGTTCCTCGCGGGTGAGGAGGCGCGCAAGTACGTCTGCGTCTACCCGTTCGTGCGGTCCTACGAGTGGTACCTGCTGCCGGAGGAGGACCGCCGCAAGATGCTGGCGGACCACGGCAAGGAGGCCCGCGACTACCCGGACGTCCGCGCGAACACCGTCGCGTCGTTCGCGCTCGGCGACTACGAGTGGCTGCTCGCGTTCGAGGCCGACGAGCTGCACCGCATCGTCGACCTCATGCGGCACCTGCGCGGCACCGAGGCGCGGCTGCACGTGCGTGAGGAGATCCCCTTCTACACGGGCACCCGCGTCCCGGCGGCCGAGCTCGTTCTCAACCTGCCGTGAGGTGAGTCGGGGGCTCAGAGGAGAGCCCCCGACCAACCGGTTATTTGGCCGCGACCCTGTAGGCGCGGATGACCGTCAGCTCGACGGTGCTGCCCTTGGCGTCCTTGCCCGTGGCCTTCAACGAGGTCCACTGGGCGTTGCCGGGGTGGTAGATCAACGCGCTGTCGCCCACCACGCCCGCACGGCGCCACGTCTTGCCGTCGTCGTGCGAGTACTCGACGCCGGTGACGCGGACCTTGCCCGCGTCACCCTGCGACTGCGTGAGCAGCCCGACGCGCTGCAACGTCCCCGCCGGCACCGCGCCGTCGTCGTCGAGCTTCGGCTCGAACCGGACCACGGGCAGCGACGGGATGGTGCTCTTGCCCTCGACACCGTGGGACTTGAAGTTCCAGGCCGCGGACACCTTCGTGCTGAACTCGAACTGCTTGCTCCGGTCGAGGCTGACCTCGGCGCGGAAGTCGCCCTGCGCCAGCGGGACGTTGGAGAACGTGCCGCCGCCGTCGGTCTCGCCGAGCAGGACCCCGTTGCGGTACAACGCGACCCGCCCGCTGTCGATGGTGGACAACCCCTCGCCGTGGTTGCCGTCGCTCAGCATCGGCGCCCCGACGTAGAACTGCGACCCGTACTGCTGGAGGTAGCCGTACTGCGACTCGGGCAGGCTCGGCGAGAACACCGGCCGGACCTCGCGCTCCTGGTACGACCTACCGGCCTTGTAGTCGCGGTACGGGGAGAAGTGCCGCTCCTCGGAACCGTTGGCGTGCCGCGACATCACGAGGGACTGCCAGCGCATGTCCTGGGTCGTCACGTACTCGACCGCGGTCGCGCCGGGAGCCACCGGGTAGAGCGCGGTGCCGCCGCTCAAGCCCTGCGGAGACAACGGCATCTCGCCCTTGGACGCCAGGGTGTCCGGCTTGACGCCTCCGATCGTGCTCCTGACCTCGGCCAGGTCCTTCTTCGCCGGGGCCTTGGTCAGCCCGACCGGAAGGCCGCCGGGCACCGGGTAGGCGAGCCGGTAGAACCGGTGCGGGTCGGCCGTGGTGTTGGCCTGCAACGACGCGACCGACGACAGCTCGGCCGGCGGGAGCGGCCCGCCGCCCTGGGCGATCCGGAGACCGTCGAAGCCGCCGAACATGAAGAAGGTCGCCCCCAGCGCGCCGCGGTCACCGAGCGCGCGCCGGTAGCTCAGCACGCCGACCGTGAAGTCGCCGGTCTGCTCCGGGGCCTTCACCGACACCGGCTGCGCGAGTCGCGCGTCCTGCTGGACCGTCAGGTTCCCGGTCAGCTTCACCGTCGGCTGGATGAGCAGGTCCATCTCCTGCGGACCGGCCGAGAGCGACGTGTCGAGGATGTAGGTGCCCTTGGGCAGCCGCACCTTCAGGTCGCCCGCGCCGAACACCGGCGTGAACACGTTGTTGTCCAGGCCCACGGCGAACGTGAACGAGCTCTCCGGGTCCTTGCCGTCGCGGGTCGTCAGGTCGATCTTGAGGTCGTAGCTCTCCACCTCGCGGTCGATCCCGACGAGCGTGCGAACGGTGTGCGGGCCGGACGTGGCCACGACCTCGCCCGCGTACGCGGCGTCCTTCGTGCCCGCGCGGCTGTCACCGGTGACGTTCACGGACGCGGTTCCCTTGGCGGGCACCGTGACCTTCGTGGCTCCGAGCGTGAACATGCCCGCCGGAGCGGTCGTCTTCAGCGCGAGGTCGAGCGTGAGCGGCGCGTCCGTCGGGTTCGCGTAGGTGACGGACTTGGTCACCGGCACGTCGTCGGCGTGCGGCCACTCGTGCAGGCCGAGGTTGACCGTGGTGTCCGCGGTCAGCACCTGGCCGATCGCCTTGGCCACGTCGATGCGCCCGGCGCCCTGGTCGAACGCGCTGACGCCCGCGGTGGGCTTGGCCGTGGTCGCGAGCACCGACTTGACCTGTGCCGGCGTCCACTCCGGGTGCTGCTGCCGCAGCAACGCCGCCGCGCCCGCCACGTGCGGGGTCGCCATGGACGTGCCGCTGAACGCGACGTGGTCGGCGGTGCCGGCCTTGGCGGCGACGATGTCGACGCCGGGTGCGGTCACCTCGGGCTTGAGCCCGCTGTCTCCAACGCGAGGGCCTTTGCTGGAGAAGATGGCGAGCTTGTCGTCGCGGTCGACGGCGCCGACCGACAGCGCGGCCTCGGCCGTGCTGGGCGAGCTCACCGAACCCGGCGAACCCGAGTTGCCCGCCGCGATGACGAACAACGTGCCGTACTGGGCCGTCAGGTCGTTGACGGCCTGCTCGAGCGGGTCGACGTCCGGCGTGTCGCCGCCGCCGAGGCTCATGTTGACGACCTGGGCGCCCTGCTCCGCCGCCCAGCGCATGCCGTCGAGGATCCACGACTCCTGGCAGCCGAACTCGACGCACACCTTCGCGTCGAGGATCTGCGCGCCCGGCGCGACACCGCCGTACTTCGCGTCCTTGCTCGCGACCGTCGCCCCGACGTGCGTGCCGTGCCCGACGTTGTCGGTGTTGTCGGGGTCGGTCGTGAAGTTCTTCTCCGCGACCTGCTGGCCGGCGAGGTCGGGGTGCTTCTCGTCGACACCGGTGTCGACGATCGCGACCTTGACGCCCTTGCCGGTGATGCCCTTCTGGTGGGCGGCCGGCGCGCCGATCTGGGCGACGCTGCGGTCGAGACTCGGCTTGCGGATGCCGTCGAGCCAGATCTTGTCGCCGCTGTCGGTCTCCGCCTTGAGCGCCGTCCAGTCGTTCGCCGACCGCGCCCCGACTCTGGCCCGGCCGTCGACGATCAACGGCATGCGGTCGCGGTAACCGAACTCCAGCAACGTGGTGACGTCGAAGAGCCTGCGGTCGAGCCGGCCCGCCGCCAGCGGCCCGAAGGCGTCCTGCGGGACCACCATCACGTGGCCGTCCGCGGTGCGTGCGGTCTTGAACGACATCTTCCCGCGACCCTCACCTGGCCGGATCGCGAGCACCTGGTTGTCGTTGCCCAGTTCGACCTGGTCACCCGTGACGAGGGTGACCTCGTCGACCGCTTGCCCCGGACTTGGAGCGTGATCAGGTGCTGGTGGTGCGGCGCCGGCCACCCCGGCCGGTAGTGCCGTCAGGGCCAGCGCCACCGCGGCGCCGAGCGCTGTGAATTTTCCGCGCATTCGAATCCCCTCATGCTTCGAATTGCTGCGCGCTGTGGTTCGCGCAGGCCGGAGGCCTTTCGCGGCAAAGCGAAAGCAATGCGTCCACAAAGGTCCCCCGACCCTTTCGAACGTAACGACGGCCCGTAGTGGGCACACAGGGCCGAACGGGGGATTCTCGCCCCCGTTTTGTTCGCCCGTCAGTTCGACTGCCAGAACTTCCAGCGTGCCTTGCGATTAACTGACAGTTCGCCGCGTTCGCGGCACCAATCCGCAAAAGATGCGGCATCCTCGCGCGCGCGTGAGCCCGCACGACGTGGGTGTTCGACGGCGTAGGCGTCGAACAGCTGCCTGAACCGGTCGCCGAGCTCGTCGGCGACGGCGGGCCCGAGCATGCGGACGATGCCGCGTCGTTTCGACAGCAGTGCACGGCGTTCGACGTTCAGGCGTTGTTCGTCGAATCCCGCGGGTGCGGGGCCGTTCCCGAGCAATGCATTTAGCAGCTCGGCCTGTTGCTGGGCAAGCCTTTCGCGCGCTGCCGAAAGGCTGTTCTCATTCACGATTTCAGGCACGATGTTTGTCCACCACCGCACGGATCGCGGCCAGTTCGCTCGCGATTTCGGTGTCGGACGGGTAGTTGTCGTCGCGTTCCAGCAGAACACCCGGAGGCGCGACGCGCGAGCACAGTTCGTCGAGCACTTCGAGAACTTCCGGAAGAACCGCGTGCGCGTGCGTGTCGTGGTAGATGTCGCCGTGCTGTTCGCCGCCGGCCACGTGCACGTACGCGAGGCGTTCGAGCGGGATCTCGTCCAGGAAGCGTTCCGGGTCCGTGCCGATGTTGCGGGCGTTCGCGTAGAGGTTCGCGACGTCCACGAGCAGCCAGCAGTCCGTGCGCTCGACGAGCTCGGCGAGGAACTGGCCCTCGGACAGCTCGCCGTCCGGCCACTCCAGCAGCGCGGCGACGTTCTCCAGCGCGAGCGGCACGGGCAGGTTCGCCTGGGCGAGCTTCACGTTGGCGACGAGCACGTCGAGGGAGTCCCTGGTGCGCGGCACCGGCATGAGGTGGCCGGAGTCGAGGCCGCCCGCCCGCACGAAGCAGACGTGGTCGCTCACCATCGGCGCGCCGACCGCCTCCGCGACCGCGCCGAGGTGCTCGACGCGGTGCAGGTCGACGGGGTCGGCGCCGCCCAGCGACAGCGACACGGCGTGGGGGAGCACCGGCACGCCGCGCTCCAGCAGCAGCGTCACCGACTCCGGCAGGTGTCCGATGTGGAGGTTCTCGGCGACGACCTCGACGAAGTCCACGCCGGGCAGCCGTTCCACGGTCAGGTCGATCTCCGAACGCCAGCCGATGCCGACGCCCAGGTCCTTGATGCCCGCCATCAGTCGCCTCCTCCGCCACCACCGCAGCTGCTGCCACCGCCGCCGCAACTGCTGCCGCTCGAGCTGCTGCAACTACTGCTGCTCGACGAACAACTACTGCTACCACAGCTGCTGCTGCCACACCCGCTGCCGCAGCTGCCGCACGACGCCGCGCTCGATGCCGCACCGGCACCACCACCGCGGGCGTTCCTCCGGCGCTTCTTCTTGCGCGGGACCATGTTCGTCACGGCCTGGGACATCCCGAAGAGCGCGCCCACGGGCCGTCCGCTGATGGTGCCGCGGAAGCCTTCCAGTGCCACGGCGAGAACTCTGTCGCTCGCGGTGACGCCCGCCAGCGCCGCCCTGCCCGCCCTCGTGAGCGGTTTCGCGCCGAACGAGTACCAGGCGGTCCCGAGGAACCCGGCCGTGCCGATGAGCAGCCACGGTTGCGTGATGGCGGCCAGCGCCATGACCAGTCCGATCACCAGGAACACCCACCACGCCCCCAGCCGGGGGCGGGCACTGCGGGTGAGCCGGCGCCGGCGCAGTTCCCGTTGCAGGGCATCCATTTTCACGCTGTCCGCGGCGTTGCGCACGACCTGACCGATTCGCACCGATTTGCTGCGCACCTGGTTGTGGATGTGCGTCTCGACGTCGGTCGTGGCGCCGTGGCCGTTCTGGTGCACGGCGGACACCAGGCCGTCGCGGGACACCCGCACGATCCCGCCGTCGAGCAGCCTGGCCAGCGCGGTCTCCGCCGCCCGGCCCGGACCCGCCGTGAGGAAACCGATCTCTTCCGCGGACACGTCCGTGCGCCGTGCCGCCGTGGGAACCGCCATCAGCTTCCTCCTCCGCCGCCACAGCCTCCGCCGCCGCCACCGCAGCTCGACCCGCTCGAACAGCTCGAACCGCCGCACCCGGACGTGCTGCCGCACGCACTGTAAGCGCCGTGCCCCGCACTGCCCGAAGAGGACCGCCGGGACCTGCGCGCCGGTGGCGGTGTCACGACGAGGTTGTCCGGGAGACCGAACAGCGCCCAGACGCTCTGGGAGGCGATCCTGCCGTCGAAACCGTGCAACGCCACCGCGTGCACGCGGTCCTGGGCGGTCACCTGCCGCAGCGCTGCCTTGCCCGCGTGCGTGACGGGATCGCGGCCGTACTGCCAGAAGAAGAAGCCCAGCGCGATCGGCACGCCGTAGAAGCAGCCCGGCGCGGAGAACCCGAGCACGAACAGCAGGACCGCGATCGCGAGCGAGAACCACCAGCCCTCGTGCCGGTGCCGCCCCCGTTGCATGAGGCCGCGCCCCAGCAGGTGCTGGTGCAGCTGGACCATCTCGGTGCTGGTCGCCGCCGACGGCAGGATCGTGTCGAACGGGACACCGGTCCGCGCCTGGCTCAGCATCCGCGCCTCGACCGACGTGGTGGCGCCGTGGCCGTTCTGGTGCACGGCGGAGACGAGCCCCTCCCGGGACACCCGCACCAGGTCGCTGTCGATCAGCCGGGCCAGCACCGTTTCCGCCGCCCGCCGCGGACCCGCCTTCAGGTAGCCGGCCTCCTCGGCCGACAACCACGTCCCCTGCGTCGTGGGTGTTTCCATCAGTTTCCCCCTAACTGCTGGAACTGCTGCAGCTACTGCTACTGCTGCTGCAACTCGAACTGCTGCAACTGCTGCTGCTACTGGAACAGCTGCTGCTGGAACTGCTGCAACTGCTCGAACTGTTGCAGCTGCTGCTCGAACAACTCGATCCGCCGCCGCAGCTGTGGTTGTCCCAGTCGTACGAACTGCAGCTGCTCGCGATGTACGAAGTGGACGTACCGGTGTTCGTCGCCCGCTGTTTGCCGCGCCGCAACCCGAACAACGCGACGTTGTCCGCACTGCTGCGCGGGTTGCGCAACGCGTACATCCACACGGCCTTGCCGTTGCGGGTGAGCCTGCCCTTCTTGCGCAACAGGATCGCGAGGAACACCAGCAGCGCCGTCACCAGGAACAGCCGCGGGTCGATCGCGAACGCCACGAACACCGACACGAACGCCAGCATGAACAGCACCACCCGCAACGCGGACTTGCCGCCGCGCGGCCGTCCCCACTGCTGCGGCACCATCCCTCGCGCGACGAGGCTCTGATGCAGCGCGCCCATCTCGTGGCTCGCCATCGCCACCTGCGTGACCTGGTGGATCGGGCGGGCGGTGCCGTGCAGTCCGGCGAGGACGTACGCCTCCAGCGCGCTCGTGGCGCCGTAGGTGTTCTGGTGGACGGCGGTCACGAGTCCCTCGCGGGAGATGCGCACGAGACCGCCGTCCAGCAGCCGGGCGAGCACGGCCTCCGCCGCCCTGCCCGGTCCCCCTGCCAGGAACCCGATCTCCTCCGCGGACCACGTGGTCCGGTGCGGTGTCGAGGACGTTGACATCAGCACTCCCCTCACTGGTGTCGGTGCATCTTCGACGTGAGATCTACCCCTGGGTTCCCGGTGTTACCTGATTAGGACCGAACGATCAGCTGCCGCCGCCGCAGCCGCCACCACAGCCGCCGCCACCGCCACAACTGCTTCCGCTTGAACACGAAGAAGAACTGCTCGAACACCCGCTGTAGCCGGTGGTCGCGGAGTACGAACCGGAACCGGACGAGGCGAGCAACGAGCTGCGCACCGCCAGATCCGGGTAGGTGGCGAGACCGCCGAAGAGCACCATGCCCGCCGCACCGGCGTACAGGCCTTCGTCGGTGTTCGCCCGCACGCTCGTGCCGCGCGCCGACGACAGCACGTCGTTGCCCTTGCTGGTGCGGATGTGCTTGCCACGCCTGGTCAGCACCAGGATCAGCAGACCCGTGATGACGAGCTGCAGCGTCAGCCAGCCGATGCTCGCGCCGATGACGATCCCGTTGATCCAGCGGGCGAACCCGACCGCGAGCACCAGCCAGAGACCGAGGGATCCCTTGCGCAGCGCGCTTTTCGCGACGTCCGGGTCGACGACCAGGCCCATCTCGCGCAGCCGCTCGCCGATCGACGTGACCACCCGGTCCTGGGCGACCGACGGGATCATGAGGTTGACCGTGCGGTTGGTGTAGCGCTGCGCGTCGGTGATGACGGCGCGGTCGACGTGGTTGATCGACTTCGTGTCGGACGTGGCCTGAACGGTGCCACGCCGTGAAGTCCTGAGCTCACCTGCGGTGAGCAGTCGCGCGACGGACGTCTCGACCACGCGCCTTGGACCGCCTGCAAGATATGCGAGCTCGTCCATGTCGAGGGAGCGCACGGGCTGGGTGCTCCGACCCGCCCGCACGCGTACCCGAACGACGATCGCCGCCAGCACCGCCAGCGCCAGCGCGATCCAGTAGAGCCGGAGGAACTCCGGTCCGGACAACCCCCAAGCCATCTGACCCACCCCCTGACTTGCCCCGAATGTGCTTCGGTGCACTCATGGTGTGGTCCGGGCCACAGCCCGGCAAGGCTTGTTGACGAAGCCTTAGGGTTGTCCGCTTTCCGTCATGCTTTGGGGTGGAACGTTGTCAGCGTTCCACCGGTCGCTAGCTCGACGAGCCGCCATCGACTCCGCCGGAGCCTTCACCGTCAGTACCGAAGAAGATCATTTCTGCCTCCCAGGTCTGTCCGGCCCGTGGTGGCCGGACTGGGCTCAGTCTCCTATTCGGACGGAACGAGTTTCAAGGAGACGGAGTTGATGCAGTAGCGCTGATCCGTCGGAGTGGGGTACCCCTCACCCTCGAAAACATGCCCGAGGTGGCTGTGGCACGCGGCGCAGAGCACCTCCACGCGCTTCATCCCGAGTGCCCGGTCCTCGCGGAGGATCACCGACTCCCCGGCCAGCGGCGAGAAGAACGAGGGCCACCCGCAGTGCGAGTCGAACTTGGTGTCACTGCGGAAGAGTTCGGCCCCGCAGGCGCGGCACTCGTAGACGCCCTCGGTCTTGGTCTCGGTGTACTCACCGGTCCACGGACGCTCGGTGCCCGCCTGCCGCAGCACCGCGAACTCGGCGGGGTTGAGAACAGTGCGCCATTCCTCTTCGGAACGCACGACTTTGGGGGTGGCGCCGACAACAGGTTCCATGTCCCTTTATAACGCGGCGGCGGGTGCGAGGCTTCCCGAGCCTGCCGCGGTCCAGGCCGTCGTAAGACCCCGTTAAGGACTCGTTCTCGTTCGGGGTCAGAAGATGATGGCGAGGATGTCGCCGAGCGCGAACCAGATCGTCAGGATGACCCCGAGCAGGATCAACCCGACCACGAGCACCGCCACGAGCCGCTGGTGCCCGGTCGTGCGGTTGGCCGAGTCCGCGAAGTCCTGCACGCCGTCGAGGTAGCCCTCGACCGTGTACCCGGGACGCTGCCGCTGCATCTTGCCGAGATGGTCGGCGAACGCCTGCGTCTCGGGGTCGTGCGGGTCGAGGCCGATGAGCTCCTCCTGGAGTCTCTCGTTCTCGTCCTTCGAATCGCCCATAACCACCAGCCTAGTGGCAGAGGGTGAACATTCCGGTGTGCCGGGCGTTGACGTTCAACGCCCGCCTGGGGCTGAGGCCGAGCGGCGCCTGTAGGGGGAGATTGCGCGCGCAGGGGGCAGGCGGGAGGTGTCGCGTACCTGGGACGGCACCAGAGGTGAGGCGGGGAACGGCTAGGTGGCCCGTGACGAGAGGCGGGGTGGTGGTGAGCCAAGCGGCGTGGTTCAAGGCAAGACTCAGGTCACCAATGGCTTTAGGTGAACGCGAAGCCGAAGGCGAGCCCGTACGAGCGCGCGTACGGCGATGGCGCAGCCGAGCTTCCTTGCCTCAACGCAATGCCGAAGGCGAGGCGTCCTTCCTGGGCGCACCACGGCAGCCGGTAATGACGTGACGTACCTGCACAAACGCAGCCACGCACGCTTGAGATTGGGGCTTGACTTTGGGTGCGAGGTGCTAGCTTCGAGAGCTCGGCCGGGCGCTTTTCAGCCCGGCCTTTTCCGGCCGATGAGCGCCTCGCAAGGGCCCCGAAGTCAAGCCCCAATCTCTATCGACGCGCCAGCGGCGATGGCTCGACCACGCTCGTCAGGGGGTTTGGCCAGGGATCAGCTCGCGAGCGCCAACGATGGCCGAACCGCACCCACCGCGCGCCCGTGCCCCAGCACGGGCACAGTCGCCAGCCCCTCCACCGCCTGAACATCCACCCCGAGCCGCCGAAGCACCGCAACGACCACCACAGCCCGTGCCCGCGAGGACCCGTCCGCGATCTTCAACGCCACCCCTTCACCGGAAGGCAGCCCGACCGCGTAAACCCCTTCAGCCCCATCCTTCGCGATGACCCCGGGCAACGCCGACATGAGCTCGGTGACGTCACGCCCGGTACCGCCCACCCACTCCGGGTAGGCGTTCATCGCGGCGGCCACCCGGTGCTCCAGGGTGCCGGGCCGAGCAGCGGCGAGACGCCCGAACGCGCGGGCCAGCCCGGTCAGGGAGATGGCGAAGATGGGCGCGCCGCAGCCGTCCACGCCGACCTGCGCCACGGCCTCGCCGGCCACCTCGGAGATGGTCGCGCGGGTGGCGACCTGCAACGGGTGCGCCGGGTCCAGGTAGTCGTCGACCGACCAGCCGTTCGCCACGCAGGTGGCGAGCATCGCGGCGTGCTTCCCGGAGCAGTTCATGTACTTGGGCGCGGCGGGCAGTCCGAGCGCCAGGTGCCGGGCACGGGCCTCCTCGCCCAGCGGCAGGTCGGGCGTGCAGCGCAGCGCGTCCTCGGTCAGGCCGGCCGCGGCGAGGATCCTCAGTGCGCCGTCGACGTGGAAGTCCTCGCCCGAGTGCGAGGCGCAGGCGAGGGCGAGGAGCTCGCCGTCCAGGTCGAGGCCCGACCGCAGCATCGCGAGGGCTTGGAGCGGCTTGTTGGAGGAGCGGGGGAACGCCACGTCGCCGGGGCGGCCCACGGAGACGACGGGCCGGCCCGACGGGTCGGTGGCCACGACGGTGCCGTGGTGCACGGACTCCAGGAAGTCGCCCCGCCAGACCTCTGCCACCACTTCGTGTCCCATGCCGCCCCTCCTGGGTCCTAGAAACTGCCAACTGTCGACAGTTGACACGTTCGCTAGTTTAGCGGGAGGACGGCCGGTGCCGTCCAGATCAGGAGACGAAGGTGACACCCCCTCTGCACCTCAGCCTGGCCGGGCAGGCCGTGGACGTGCTGCGAGAGCAGGTGCTGACCGGGGAGATCGCTCCGGGTTCGCGGGTCAACGAGGTCGAGGTGGCGCAGCAGCTCGGCATCAGTCGCGGGCCGCTGCGCGAGGCGATCCGGCATCTGGCGTCCGAAGGGCTGTTGACGCTGGTGCCGCATCGGGGTGCCTTCGTGCCCGACGCCACGCCGGAGGACGTCAGGGCGCTGTTCGAGCTGCGGACGGCGTTGGAGTGCGCGGCGGCCGAGCACGCGGCGTCGCGGCGGACCGATGTCGACCTCGTGCGGTTGCAGGACGTGTGTGCGGAGAGCCGGCGCAACTACCGGGCCGGGCAGGCGTTTCCGTACCGGCTGGACCTCGCGTTCCACCAGACGTTGCTGGACGCGGCGCGCAGTCCGTACATCGCCGAGCAGGTTCGGCTCGTGCAGCAACGGGTGGTGTTGCTGCGCAGTTCGCTGGAGGACGACCCGCCGCACCAGCACGCGTCGATGGACGACCACGACGAGCTCGTCCGCGCGATCGCCGACGGGGACGCGGCCAGGGCGTCGACCGTGATGCGGCGGCACCTCTCCCGCGTGTGCGCGCAGATGCTGACCAGTTTGACCCACTAACTTCTGTTGCATGATGTTCGGCGCCCGGCTCGTGCAGCACCGCAGGAACGCCGGGCTCAGCCAGGAGGAGCTGAGCGAACGGTCCGGCGTGAGCGTGCGCGCGATCAGCGACATGGAACGGGGACGGGCCCGGTCGCCGCAGCGCCGCACGACCGAGGCGTTGCTGGACGCGCTGGGGCTCGGCGAACGGGACCGGGCCGAGCTGCGCCGGCTCGCGCGGACCGGGCGGGTCACGCAAGCGAGTCCGGTCTGGTCGTTGCCGATGTACGTCGCGGACCTCATCGGCCGTGACGCCGAACTCGACGCGATAGCGAAAACGCCGCATGGGCTCGTGGTGGTCCATGGAGCTGCGGGGACCGGTAAGACGAGCCTCGCCGTGATGGCCGCTCATCTGCTGGAGGGGCGCTTTCCGGACGGTCAGTTGTTCATCGACCTGGAGGGCTCCGCACGGCCGTTGCAGCGGTTGCTCAAAGACCTCGGCGTACCAGCGGAGCACGTGCCGGAGGACGGTCACGGCCAGAAGCGCCTCTACCGGTCGTTGGTCGCCGGCAAACGCCTGCTGCTCGTGCTCGACGGTGTGAGCACAGAGGAGGAGGTCCGCACGCTCCAGGCGGACCTGGGATGCCTCACGATCGTCACGTCCCGGCGTCGTCTCGCCGGACTGGCCGGAGCGGCCCGGGTCCGGCTCGGCGGCCTCACCGAACCGTGCGCGACCGAGTTGCTCGCCTCGATCGTCGGCTTGGAGCGTGTCCAAGCCGACCCCGGCAGCGCGCGGGACCTCGTCCGGCTGTGCGGGATGTCGCCGCTCGCGCTGCGGATCGCCGGGAACCGCCTGGCCAGCCGTCCGCGCTGGCCGGTGCGGCACCTCGTGGAGCAGCTCCAAGAACGCAGGCTGGCCGCGCTGACGGCGGGCGACCTCGACGTGCGCGGCGCGTTCGAGGTGTCGCTCGCGCACCTGCCGGAGACCGCGCGGCGGGTGTTCCGGCGCCTCGGCCTGCTCGTCGGCACGCACGTCACCCCCGGCCTCGCCGCCGTCCTGGCCGGTACCTCCGCCGCCGAGGCCGAGCAGGCGCTCGAGGAGCTCACCGACGTCAGCCTGCTCGACCCCGACGACCACGGGTACGCGATGCACGGCCTGGTGCGGACGTTCGCCCACGGCCTGATCGACGAGACCGACGCGGACGCTGACCGCGCGATGCTCGCCTGGCTGCTGGAGCGCACGAGCGCGGCCGGAGTCCTCTTCGGACAGACGGGCGACGCCCGCCGCGTCACGGCCGGTGCGCAGGCTTTTCCGGACGTGGCAACGGGAAGGCGCTGGCTGGACGAGCACCGCGACCTGCTGCCCGAGATCGTCGCACGGGCCCAGGCGCGCGGCCTGCACGACCACGTGGCCCGCGCGGTGATCGCACTCTCGCACTACTCCGCCATCGAACCCGGCCTGGTCTGGGAACGCGTCTACCGCCTCGCCCTCGCGTCCGCGCGCGAGCCGTGGCAGGAGATCGTCGTGCTGGGGCAGCTCGGCTGGGCGCTGTTCGACGTCGCCCACGCACCCGGCCCCGCGCTGGAGGTGCTGACCCGCGCGGCCGGGATCGCCGAACGGACGGGGGAGACCGGGCACCTCGGCTGGATCTGGCTGATCGCGTCGGCCGCGCACAGCGGCCTCGGCGACTTCGACGAAGCCGAACGCGTGTGTCTCAAAGCCATCGGCTCGATGCGCGAACCGATGGACGAGCACTACGCGCGTTCGGTGCTCGGGGTGTTGTGGCGCTTGATGAACCGGCCGATCGCGGCCGTCACCGCGCACGAAGAGGTAGCCGAGCAGCAACGTGCCTACGCCACCTCGATCTACGAACTCTCCGCGTTGGGCCGCACGCTCGGATGGCTCGGCCTCGCCCTGATAGACGTCGACAGGCCGGACGACGCGGTCGCGGCGCTGACGGAAGCGGAGGACGTCTACCGGCGTGCTCGGATGGCGTCCTGGCTCGCCCGCACGCGCTGGCACCGCGGCCTCGCCCACCGCGCGGCGGACCGGCTCGGCGCGTCCGACGACGACCTCGGCCAGGCTCTCGCGGCGTTCCGGGCGATCGGCGACGGCCTCGCGGAGATCGAGATCCTGCGCGAACTCGCCGAGAACGCAAACACGCAAAACGACCAAACCACGTACCAGCGGCACCTGAGGGACGCGCTCGCCGCGTGCGAACGCTGGGACACCGACGTCACCCGGGAGATCGCCGCCGCCGTGCGGGAGCGCCTCACCGGAGCGTGACGGAACGCGGTCAGCGCAGGACGGTGCTCAGGAACGCGTCGGCGTCGAACCGCTCCGTGCCGGGCGGCACCAGCCGGTAGGCCGCGTCGAGGAACTTCCGCAGCGTCGTCGAGGGCAGCTGGAACACCGTCACGTGCCGGTCCGACACGAGCTCCAGCCGCAGCACCCGGCTCGACAGGGGGCGCAGCCGCACGTCCCCGTCGCCGGCTCTCATGCTCATGCCCTCGGTGACCAGGTCTCTGCCCATGATCCAGGTGGCGACCTTGCCACCCGCGTGGAACCGCATGGTGACCGCGAACGGGTCTTCTGCCTGGTAGATCAGCTCGGTCTCGACCGGGGCGGTGGACCCGTCCAGCCGGACGAAGTCGAAGACGGTGCGTGACGCGACCCGCATCGGAACTCCCTGAAGTGTTCGCCGGTGTACTTAAGGCATCACGTAATGGGCACCGAAATGGTTCAGGGAACAGGGCTGTCGATTACCAGTTGATTGGTCGAATGGTTTTCGCGTTCCCCCGTCCCGGTTCGTGGCGCCGCGCTGTGCGATTGGGCAGACCTGCGGAACTTCTGCCGGTGCTTCTGCATGGTCCTGCCGGTCCGCGCGCGATTTGCTGGGGGACATGGTTGCCCCACTTCGCCCCGGCCTCGTCGGGACCGCCGTGCGCAGGGCCGGTGACCTGCTCGTGGGCCGCGAGCGGGAGATCGCCGCCCTGACGGACGCGCTGAGTGGTGGCGCTCGCTCGTGCGTTGTGCATGGTGCAACTGGTATGGGGAAAAGCACATTGCTTTCCGTTGCATCTTCTATCGCCGTGCGCAGCGGGTTGCGGCCGGTGCGCGGTTTGCGGGCGTTGAGCGGGGTCGACGGCCACACCGTGCTCGTCGTGGACGACGCCGAGCGGCTCGGCGAGGAAGAGGCCGACCGGCTCGCGCGATTCCGGGGAACGGTCGTGCTCGCGGGGGATTGCGACCCTGACGAATTGGCGGTCGTCGGCGCCGTGCGGGTGCCGTTGCGCCCGATCGGCGCCGAGGCGGTCGCGGAGATGGTCCGGCGCCGGTTCGACGCCGAGGTCCCGCCGGACCTCGCCGCCGCGTGCCTGGCGTACAGCGGGGGTGCGCCGGGCGTGCTGAGCGACGTCTTGGAGGCCGTCCAAGACGTGACGGCGTTGCCCGCCGCGTTGCCCGGACTGCGCCTGCCGAGGCTGCTGCGGGCCGTGCGGCGCAGCTGGGAGGTGCTGGACGCGGACGCCGTGGCCGTCGCACGGGCGTTGGCCGTGCTGGGGACGGCGTCGCTGGACGTGGTGGGCGAGGTCGCCGGATTGGAGCCGTTCCCAGCGCTCGCCGCGTTCGAACGGCTCGTGGACGCGCGTCTGGCCGTGGGGGACCCGATGCGGGTCCGGTCGCCGGCGCTGGGGCACGCGATCCGGCACGAGATGACGCCCGAGGCGCGCGACCGGCTGCACCGCGCGGCCTCGCAGGTGCTGCACCGGCGTTGTGATCCGCCCGCTGCCGTCGCCGAACACGTGGTGGCGTGCGCGGAACCGGTCGGCGCGCACTGGGTGGCCCCGGTGCTGCACGACGCGGCACGGCTGCACCGGGCCGCCGGACGGGCCGAGCTCGCGGCCCGGTGCCTCCGAGCCGCTCTGCGCGAGCCGCAGAGCGCGGAGATCGCGGCGCGGGTGGCGGTGGGGATGGCGGACCTCCACCTGCGCTGCGGCATCCCGCCGCTGGCCGGCGAGCTGGCGCGGCAACAGGGCGTCGCGGGGGACTGGTTCGCCGCCGTCGTCCTCGACTGGCAGTGCGACGAGGACGTGCTGGGCGTCGGGTCGATGCCACCGGTGCCCGCCGACCCCGAGCAGGCGTTGCGGGAGCTGCCGGTGGACGGGCCCGGGGTGGTCCCGGCGCTCGCCCTGGCCGGACTCGGCCTGCTGCAACGGGATTCGGCGCGCGTGGTGCTGGAGTTCCTGCCGCGGCTGCGGGCCCGGCTCGTCGGCGCGGAGCAGGACTGGCTGACGGCGCTGGAGATGTGGGCGCGGCTCGGTGATCACGCCGTGGTGTCGTGGTTGATGCGCGATCTCGCCCAGGCGTCGCCGTCGCGTGGCTGCGTGGCGTTGGGGGCGGCGGCGTTCGTCGCGTCCTGTGTGGACTCCGGCCGGCCGGGTGAGGCGCGGGAGATGTTGGTGCGCTTGGGTTACGCGGGAACCTTGCCGCCGGCCTGGGCGTGCACGGTGTTGCTGCACCAACGGGCTCGCATGCATCTCGCACTCGGTGCCGCGCGGTCCGCGTTGGCCGATGCCGAACGGGCGGGCGTGCCCGATCTGGTGGAACGGGCGCGAATGGCGTTGGTGGAGCCACTACGGCCGTTGCGGTCGGCGGCGTGGGAGAAGCTGACGCCGCACGAGTCGCGCATCGTCTCGTTGGTGCTCGAAGGCGAGACGAATCGGGTGATCGCGGAACGGTTCGGCGTCACGCAACGGGCCGTCGAACTGCACCTCACCCGCGTCTACCGCAAGGTCGGGATCAGCAGGCGGGTGCAGCTCTCGTCCGTCTTCGGCCGTTAGAGCAGGCCCGACCGCAACGCCCACGCCACCGCGTGCACCCGGTTGCGCAGCCCGAACCGTTCCAGCAGCTGGTGCAGCGCGTACTTCACGGTGCGTTCCGAGCAGAACAGCCGTGCGGCCACCTCGGCGATCGTCGCGCCGTCGGCCAGGAGCTTGAGCAGCTGGAGGTCGCGGTCGTTCAGCACGGCCGCGCGTTCCTGCACGGTCTGGCCGCCGACGAGGAGCTTGATCAGGCGTTCGGCGTTGACGTCGGCGCGCCGCAACGGGAGCGCGAGCCCGGCCTGCGCCGCGATCGACGGGGTGAGGTCGTGCACGCGGGCCGCGATCACCACGATCCTGGCCGAACCCGATGCCCGCAGCCGGGCGGCCTGCTGCGCGCACAGCTCGTTCACCAGCGCCAGCAGCACGTGCGCGTCTGTGCGTTCCTGCACGACCCGCACCCGTGGGGAGGTCTTCAGCAGGTGCGTCACACCGGCCGCGCTGATCAGGTCACGGGACTCCACCGCCACGCGCACCGGTTCGATTCCGGCGTCCGCGGCTGCCAGGGCAGTGCTCATGCCCCGATCGTGCGAGGTTTCCTCGGTTGTCCACTTCGGAAAACCGAACCGATCAGAACCTGGGTGGTTCCGACGGACGTGCGGAACTCGCCGGTCGGCCAGCGTTCGATCCGCAGCTCGTCGCCGGGCGTGACGGGGGCGGTGAAGCGGGCGTGCAGCTCCGTGAAGTCCAGGAACGCCACGGTGATCCCGAGCGTGCACAGGCCGTGCAGGATGGGTTTCGCGAACCCGGCTTTCTGTGCGAACGCTTGATCGTGGTGCATCGGGTTGACGTCCCCGGTGCGCATGTAGCGCAACGCCTGGTCGGGCGTGGTCTGGAAGAAACTGGTCTCCGGGCGGGTGTCCGGCATGGTGAACTTGCGCGTCTCACCTCGTTCGCCGCCGAAACCGCCTTCTCCCTTGATGAAACACGACGATCTCGTGGTGGCGTACTGAGACGCCCACTCGCTGACGACGAGAGTGCCGGAGCCCTTGTCGTGGATCGCGGTGACGGTCTTCGTGACTTCCGTCGTGCCTTGGCGCGGGAGCTCGCCGTGCAGCCACAACGACTGTTCGGCGTGCAGGACCTGGGTCATGTCGGCGCCGGTGAGGCCGAGCTGCGGCCCGCCGTGTTGCAGCAACGGGATGGCGAACGCCGGCGAGTATCCGCCGGCGGCCGCCGCGTACACCTCGGCGTCGTCGTCCGACCAGGTGCGGACCTGCCGTTCGACGACGCCGAGGATTCCGTGATCGAGCATCAACCCAGTGTGCCGCGCACGTTCGCGTGACCCTTGAGGAGGTTGCGGGCGATCGTGCGGCGCTGGATCTCGTCGGTGCCCTCGTAGATGCGCAGCAGCCGCAGCTCGCGGTACCAGCGCTCGATCGGCAGCTCACGGGTGTAGCCCATGCCGCCGTGGATCTGCAGCACGCGGTCGACGATCTCGTTGGCCTTGATGCCGCCGTAGAGCTTCGCGATCGACTGCGCCTGCCGCGAGTCCTGCTTCTGGTCGACGAGCCACGCGGCGTGTAGCACGAGCCAGCGCAGCGCCTCGATCTCGACCGCGGAGTCGGCGATCATCCACTGGATGGCCTGGTACTCGGCGATCGGCTGGCCGAACGTGACGCGGTTCTTGGCCTGCTCGATGGACATCTCGACCAGCCGCTCGACGCTGCCGAGCGCGCGGGCGGGCAGCAGGTAGCGGCCCTGGCCGATCCACTGCATGGCGAGGTGGAAGCCCTTGCCCTCCTCGCCGAGGATGTTCTCGTGCGGCACGCGGACGTTGTCGAACACCAGCGCCGCCGGGCCCCACTGGCCCATGGTCGGGATGGGCTCGGACTTCCAGCCCATGTCGCGGTCGACGAGGAAGCACGTGACGCCGCCGTCGGCGCCCTTCTCCTTGTCCGTCACGGCGAACACCATGACGAAGTCGGCCTCGTTGCCCTGGGTGATGAAGGTCTTCTCGCCGTTGATGACCCACTCGTCGCCGTCGCGCACCGCGGTCGTGCGGATGGCCTTGGCGTCGCTGCCGGCGCCCGGTTCGGTGATCGCGAAGCACGAGACGCGTTCGCCGGAGATCGTCGGCAGGAGGTAGCGCTGCTTCTGCTCCTCGTTGCCGTGGAACAGGATGTTGTCCGCGTAGCCGCCGAAGCGGAACGGGACGAACGACCTGCCGAGCTCGGCCTCGATGAGGGCGGTCATCATCCCGCCGAGGCCCATGCCGCCGTACTCCTGCGGCGTGAGGACGCCGAAGAACCCGGCCTGCTTGGCCTTGTCCTGCAACGCTTTCAGCTCTTCCTTTGGAAGGCCGGGCTGACCCGCGCGTTCGCGCCGCAGGACCTCGGGTTCCAGCGGGACGATCTCCTTGCGCACGAAGGTCCGCACCCAGTCGCGGATCTCCTTCTGCTCGGCGTCGAGCGTGAAGTCCATTGCTTTCCTTTCAGGCGAACGCGTTCACGCCCGTGAGCGCGCGACCGATGAGCAGTTTCTGGATCTGGCTGGTGCCCTCGTAGAGGGTGGTGACGCGGGCGTCCCGCAGGTACTTGCCGACCGGGTACTCGTCGATGTAGCCGTAGCCGCCGAAGACCTGGATGGCGCTGTTGGCGACCTTGACCGCGGCCTCGCTGGCGAACAGCTTGGCCATGCTGGCCTCGGTGCTGAACGGTTGGTTCCGGTCGGCCAGGTCGGCCACGCGCCAGGTCAGGAGCCTGGCGGCGTCCGTTTCGACGGCCATGTCGGCGAGGAGTTCCTGGACGAGTTGGAAGCCCGCGATGGGCTTGCCGAACTGTTCGCGTTCCTTGGCGTACTTCAGGGCCGCTTCGAGGGCGCCTCGTGCCGCTCCCACGCAGCCTGCCGCGACGGACATGCGGCCCTTGTCGAGGGCGCCCATCGCGAGCTTGAAGCCCTGGTCGCTGAGGAGGGCGTCCTCGCCGACCTCGACGTCGTCGAGGGTGATTTCGGCGGTGGCCTGGCCGCGCATGCCGAGCTTGCCCTTGATCTCGGTGGCCTGGAAGCCGGTGGTGTCCGTGGGGACCAGGAACGCGGAGATGCCTCTTGGACCTGGTCCACCGGTGCGGGCGAACACGAGCGCGACGTCGGCCCACGTGCCGTTGGTGATGAAGACCTTGCGTCCGGTGATCTTGTAGCCGGTGGCGGTTTTGGTCGCCTTGGTGGTGAGATTGCCTGCGTCGCTGCCGGTGCCGGGTTCGGTGAGGGCGAAGCAGCCGACCTGGGTGCCGCTGGTGAGTCCGGGCAGCCAGCGTTGCTTCTGCTCCTCGGTGCCGTGCTTCGCGATCGACTTCGCGACCAGGCCCAGCGACACCGAGATGATGCCCCGGACGGCGCTGTCACCTCGGGCGATCTCCTCGAGGACCAGGCAGTAGGCGAGGTTGTCGCCGCCGCTGCCGCCGTAGCGCTCGTCGATGCCGAGGCCCAGGAACCCGACCTCGCCCAGTTGGTTTGGCAGGTCCCGGTCGATGGCCTCTTCCCGGTCCCAGCGCGTCGCGTGGGGCACGACGCGGTCGTCGGTGAACCGCCTGGCCAGCTCCCTGAGCTGCCGGTGTTCGTCCGAAAGCGTTAGATCCACGGGCCCTCCCGACTAACCGAACAGTGTTAGGTTAACCCACATGCCCCGGCCGAGCACCCCTCTGCTGAGCCCCGATCGGATCCGGTCGGTGGCTCTGGCCATCATCGACCGCGACGGCCTCGACGGCCTGTCGATGCGCAAGCTCGCCGCGGAGCTGGGCGTGCAGGCGGCGTCGTTGTACGGCCACGTCCGCACCAAGGACCAGTTGCTGAACGACATCGCCTCTTCGGTGTTGTCCGCCGTCGACGTGTCGGGCTTTTCGGTCGACTGGCGCGAGGGTCTGCTGCGGTGCGCGCGCTCCTACCGTGCGGCGTTGTCCTCGCACCCGAACATCGTGCCGTTCCTGGCGTACGGTCCGGCCGGCCGCGACGAGTCGTTGCAACGCTTGGACCTGCTCCATGGCGCTTTGGTGGACGCCGGCTGGTCGCGCCGCGAGGCCACGATGATCGCCGCGGGCCTGATGTACATCGTGTTCGGCTCGGCGCTGAGCTCGTTCTCCAGCGGCTTCTCCGCCGACCCCGCCGACTACTCCGGCCGCTACCCGCACCTGGACCGCGCCCACCTCCTGCCAGGCGTCGCGCGGGAACTCGACCGCGACAGCTTCGAGCTGGCGCTCGCGGCGTTCGTGCGCGGCCTTTAGTGTGCTGGCGTGGCTTCCAAGGCGATCGAGCTAGAGGTCGGTGACCAGCTGGTGCGGGTGTCCAACCCGGACAAGCCGTACTTCCCCGCGCGCGGCATCACCAAGGGCCAGGTGGTCGAGTACTACCGCACCGTGGCCCCGCACCTGCTGACCGTGCTGCGCGACCGCCCGGTGGTGCTCAAGCGCTACGTGGACGGCGTGGAGGGCGAGGCGTTCTACCAGAAGCGCGTCCCCAAGGGAGCCCCTCCGTACGTGGAGACGGTCCAGGTCCGCTTCCCGTCGGGTCGCCCGGCCGACGAGATCTGCCCGACCTCCGAGGCCGTCATCGTGTGGGCCGCCAACCTGGGCACCTTCGACTTCCACCCGTGGCCGGTCCGCCGTGCCGACGTGGACCACCCCGACGAACTCCGCATCGACCTGGACCCCCAACCGGGCACCGACTTCTCGGACGCCGCCCGCGTAGCTCTCGTCCTGCGCGAGGTGCTGGCCGACGCGGGCCTGACCGGCTACCCGAAGACCTCCGGCGGCCGAGGAATCCACGTGGCCGTCCGCATCCGCCCGGACTGGGACTTCATCGACGTCCGCCACGCCGTGATCGCCCTGGCCCGAGAGGTAGAGAAGCGGGCACCGTCCTTGGCGACTTCCGCGTGGTGGAAGGAAGAACGCGGCGAACGCGTCTTCATCGACTTCAACCAGGCGGCCCGAGACCGCACCATCGCCTCGGCCTGGTCGGTCCGCGGCACCCCGCGCGCCACCGTCTCCACCCCGGTCACGTGGGACGAACTGTCCTCTGTGGACCCCGACGACTTCGACGTGCTGACCGTCCCGAAGATGCTGGAGGAACGCGGCAACCTGCACGCCTCGTTGGACTCCGAGGCGTTCGGCATCGAGACCCTGCTGGAGTGGTACGCGGCCGACCCGCGAGGCGAGATGCCCTACCCGCCGGACTACCCGAAAATGCCCGGCGAACCCATGCGAGTGCAGCCTTCCCGCGCCCGCAAACAGGAGTAACAGCCCACCGTTTGGCACCGATCCACTCAGCGTGACAGCGATCGCGACCGTCGTGGCGGACCTGGCCGAGACCGCTCTGACCTGGGCTGACAACACCCCCATGTCCTCGGCCCTCCGCCGCCGGATCGCCACCTACCTGCGCGGCTCTGATTGCGCATCCCTGCTGGAACTCCTCTGCCAGCTGGAACACACCGAGGAAGGCAGATTCCGCCAGTCCGCCGAACGCGCCGAACTCGCCGAGGCGTTCCGGCGAGAGTTCCAGCGCGCGGTGCGGCGTGAGACTCAGCAGTCCGCAGACTTCGCCGCGTCTTTGTGGGACGTGATCGAGCAGAACGCCTCGTTTCGGCCCCTGGACGCCCGTGACCGCATCCGGATCAAGGTCACGGGCCCTGAACGCCCGATCGCCGAGCGGTTGGGGCTCGCGCTCGACACGGGTCGGCGTGCCGAATCGCGCGCGACGGGTGAGGTCATCCGCAAGGCGATGGCGGACAAGTACGACCGCATGGTCATGCCCCACTCGAAGGCGGACTTCCGCTTCCGCATCGACCAGATCTACGTGCCGCGCACACTGCGCCTTGGCGACGACTTGATCGGTGAGGACGAGCTGCGCGACCGGAGGGTCGTCGTGGTGGGCAATCCGGGCGCGGGCAAGAGCACATTCATCCGCAGGTTGCTGCGCAGGACCGAGTCGGTGCCATTGCTGGTACAGCTCAAACAACACCAGAAGCTGATGGACGACTTCGTCACGATCATCGCGCAGGAACTGAGGCCAGTGACCCAGCGCGCCGAGTCGGCGCAGCGCATCGCCGACCTGCTGGACGCAGGTGAGGCCCTCGTGGTCTTCGACGGCCTGGACGAGGTCGGCGACATCATGGCTCGGCGGTCGGCGGTGGCAGCGATCGAGGCTTTTGCCGCGCGGTTCCCGTTGGCGCGGATCGTGGTGACGTGTCGGCAGGAGAGCTATCCGGTTGCGAAGCTAGATTCCACCACCTTTCCGGTCTACTGGTTGCCGGACTTCGAAACTGACCAGGTTGAGCAGTACGTGCGGACCTGGTTCACCCTCGTGCACGCAGGGAGTCGGATCGAGGGGTTTCTGCGGGACAGCGAGCACTTGACCGACCTGCGCTCGAACCCGTTGATGTTGTCGCTGCTGTGCATGCTCTATCAAAGCGAGGGTTACATCCCTGAGAACACCGCTGATGTCTACCGGGAGTGTTCTGAGCTGATGCTGGTGCGGTGGGACGCCATTAGCCAGGTGCCTTCGGTGATCCGCTCGGTGAAACTGGCGAAGTTCCTGGTGCAGGAGTTGGCCCAGCACTTCTTCTTCCAGCTCGACGGTCAGGGTGACGAGGGTGAGAGGACGTTGGAGCGTCTCGTCGTTGCCCATCTGAGCGAGCGTGAGGAGGAAGGCGCGCAGTCTTATCACCAGCAGGCTCGGGAGTTCCTGGACTATTGCGCCGAGCGGGCGTGGGTGCTGACCCAGGTCGACATGTCGCTTGAAGGGGAGCGGCGCTTCGGGTTTACGCACCGGACGTTCATGGAATACTACACGGCTTGCTACGTCCTGCGCACCTGTTCGACCGCCGGGAAGATCGTAGATCGCTTGCTACCGATGATCGGGTATGGCAAGAGCCAGGTCGTTCCTCAGATCGCCCTGCAGTTGTACGACATGTACCAGGCAGATGGTGCGGACACCTGTATCAGGTTGTTGCTGGAGCGGGCCCGAGGCTCTCGGCAGGTCATGGGCTTCTGCGTTCGGTTCCTGGAGCACAACAATCTGCTGAGAGGGACGACGGACGCTCTTCTCGAGGGTGCTTTCGAGCTATTCGGTCGCAGTGGCGACGAGGGACTCTACTCCGAACTTCTTGACGTTCGTGCGGTGAAAATGGCGCGTGTTCACCGCGTCGCAAGTGCAGTGCTGGCCAGGACGGCCGGCGAGCCGGGCACGGATCTCCGCTGGGGTGCCGCGAGGCTGGCCTCCAGCGGAGCGGACGAGTACGAGGTGGCACTGGGAAATGTGAGGCACGGGTACCAGGATCCGCGACTCCTGGTTGAGCAGTACGGGTATCGGGCGCTGATTTGCGCTCAGCTGTCACCTTTCGCCGGCTACATACCGGGGCCTGCGGTCAGGGCGTGGGGCGACGGTGCGTTCGTCGGACACACGTTGTTCGAGCTTCTGCTTGACCGTTGGACGCAAGTGCTGCCCGTTCCTGCTTCCTTCTTGCCTGCGCTCGCGCTGGCGAGAGACAGCCGACACGCTCGCGCACCCAAGCTCGAGGGGGCCGCGTTCGCCGCCATGATCGACGCAATTCTGGCGCCCCAGCCCAGTGTCGAGTTGGCCGCACGCTTGGTGGAGCAGTGCAAGAGATCTGAAGCGGTGCGGCCCGTTCGGGAACTGTTGGAGCGGTGGGGTCGGGGAGAGGTGGCGTTCGTCGATCCCGATCGGTGAGGATCGGCGGCGTGGATCTTTCGCTTCGGGACGCTGAGTCGTATCGCGATCGGTTGGGGCTGCGCGGGGACGTGCGGCGGTTCGAGGACGGGTCGTTGCCCGTCTTCGCCATCGGGGACGACCTGGTGTTGAAGTTGTTTCCGCCGGAGTACCACGGCGAAGTGCCGGTCGAGGTCGCGGTGATGGAGGCGTTGCACGGCAAGCTGCCTGCACCGAAGCTGCACGCCACAGGACTGCTGGACGACTGGGCGTACGTGTTGATGTCGCGGCTGCACGGGGAAGAGCCCGAAACGCCCGACGTCGAGGTCAGTCGGCAGGTCGGGGAGATGCTGAAGGTGCTGCACGGCATCGCGGCGCCGGAAGTGCTGGGGCCGGAGGACTGGGCGGCGTTCGTGGCGCGGCAGCGGGCTGGATGTGTTGAGCTGCAAAGGAAGCGCGGGCTTGAGGATCGCTGGTTGGAGCAGATTCCGCGGTTTCTCGACAGCGTCGATCTGGGGGATGCCGAGCCGGTGTTGTTGCACACCGAGGTGATGAGTGCGCATCTGTTGTGGCGGGGCGGGGAGCTCGCCGGGGTGTTCGACTTCGAGCCGGCCATGTGCGGGGCGTTCGAGTACGAGTTTGCGAGTGTTGGGCTGTTTGTGACGAAAGGCGATCGGGGTTGTTGGCGGGCGTTGGTCGAGGGGTACGGGAGGGTGCCGCGACCGGAGAGGGTGATGGCGTACGCGTTGTTGCACGTGTACTCGAACATGCCCGCCTACCTGCGGGAGATGCCGTCCGGGGAGACGTTCGAGGAGCTTGCGGAGCTGTGGTTCGGGGGTGAGTGAGCCAACCGGTTGTATCGGGGATGGATCTGGCGGGGGACTCCGTAGAATGGACGAAACGTGAGAGGAGGTCGTCCATGTCGCAGCCCTACGTGGTGCGGTACGTCGGCGGTCCCCTCGACGGGCGGGTGGACTCGTTGCCGTCCACGCCGGAGGACCCCAAGCAGACCGTGACGTACGTGCATCTGCACGGTGGGCCCAAGATCGTGCACGTGTACGACCTGTCGTACGCGGTCGAGTACGGGTGCGAGTACCAGTTGCGGGTCGAAGAGGTCGAGCGGGCCGAGGAGGCCTGAGAGCGCTCTCACGCCGTTGATGATCTTGTGATCGACCCTGTGCTCAGAATTGTCGGGGGTGTAGGGCATGCTGGGGCACAGGTGTTCGAACGGGGAGGCAGCGCGATGGCGAAGAAGAGCGGGCTGTCGGCGGAGGACGTCGTCAACCTGCGCTCGCAGTTGGACGAAGGCAGTCAGCCGATGGTGTGGTTCACGGCGGCCGCGGTCGGCATGGAGGAGGGCAGGTCGGCCAAGCTGCTGGCCGTCACCGATCCTCCGGAGGGCGATTTCATCCAGGTCCGGCCCACGGGCTCGAAGGACGAGATGTTCCTGTCCCCGGCCGAGTTGACGCTGGACAAGCCCCCGCCCCGCAAGAAGCCGGCGACCCCGCCGCCAGCGCCGGTGGAGCCGCCGCGAGAGACTGAGATCATCCACCCCTACGTTCCGGAGGCGCCGGTGAAGCCCGCGGCCCCCAAGCCGAAACCCGCACCCGCGGCTGCGGCGCCCGTCGAGCCGGCGCCCGCGCCGAAGCCCGCGCGCAAGCAGCAGGCGAAGGCCACCTTCCCCGAGGTCACGATCACGCTCGTGACGACCGGCGAGGGCGAGTGGGCCGTGGAGGTGCTCCAAGGCACCCGCAGGACGGTCAAGCCGACGCCGGTGCCGCCCGCCGCCGTGGCCCAGGCCTCGAAGCTGCTCGCGCCCGAGGTCGCCGAGATCGTCGAGGGCGTGCTGAACGCGGCGCGTGCCCAGCAGCTCGCCCGGGTGGAGCAGTTGCGGGCCGAACTGGAGGCCGCGCAGAAGGCCCTGGAAGACCTGGGCGCGTAGCGGTATCACGTGCTGCGACTCCCCGGTGGTTGTCCACACGCGTTCGGGTGAGAGGGGTTCCCAGGGGTTGTGCCGGGGCGGACCGTGGACGTGCGGAGGTCCCGCGCAGGTCCGGCTTGGAGGACGGGGAGGCCCTGATGGGTACGTGTGGGTGCTGTTCCGGGTGCACGGGTCCCGGCTGCGGCTGCTGTTCCAGCTGCTGACACGAGATTTCGGGCGGGGAGCCAGGCGGGCTCCCCGCTCTTTCGTAACCAAACCCGCCCGCCCGACGACGTTCAGGGCATGAAGATCGTTTACCGGGACAACCGGGACTTCCGGCACGAGCCGCCCTCGACACCCGAGGACCCGCGGGAGTCAGGCGAGCAGGCCGTGCTGGCCGGCGAACCCGTACAGGCTGGTCAGGGCGGGCAGACGGTGCCGTTCGTCGGCACCTTCGCGTCGATCAGGTAGTCCCGCGCCGCCGTCGTGGCGCACCCGGACAGCCCCAGCGCACCGTGCCCGCTGCCCTGCCACGCCACCAGCGCCGCCCCCGGCAGCCGCTGCGCCGCGTGCTCGGTGCCCGGCGCGGGGGTCGCCGGGTCGTTGGCGGTGCTCAGCACGACCGCGGGCGGCGCGCTCTTCAGCGGGTCGACCTTCTCGGCCTTCGGCGGCACGAACGGGTTGCAGTGCAGCAGCTGCCGGGCGAACAGGGCACCGAACATCGCGTGCTTGGTCGCCCAGTCGGCCGTCAGCGCCTTCACCCGGTCGGGTGGGATGCGGGTGGCGGTGTCGTTGCAGCCGATGATCAGGCCCGCGTCGAAGCGCGGCGGGTTCTCGTCGAGGTCGTTGACCACCGGGTCGAGCAACGCGAACAGTCCGGCGCCGTCTCCTCCGCGCGCCTTCACCACGGCGTCGGCCAGCGCCGGCCAGCGGCCGCGGTCCGACAGGCCTTCGAGGATCGCGTTCAGCGCCGAGCCGGGCGTGAGGTCGACGTACTCGCCCCGCACCCTGGTGGTCCGCAGCTGCGTGAGCAGGGCCGCGACGTCCTCGCGCGGGTTGGCCAGCGCGCAGCCGCGGGTCTTGCAGTCGCGGGCGAACGCGTCGAACGTCGCCTCGGCCGCGATCGCCCGCGACTCGAGCACGCCCACCTGGTCGAGCGCGGGGTCGGGGGCGCCGTCGAGGACGGTGCGGCCGATGCGGGTCGGGTAGCGCTGCGCGTAGGTGGTGACCACCCGCGAGCCCTCGCCGACGCCGATGGCGTTGAGACGCTCGGTGCCGAGCATCTCGCGCAGCCGTTCGAGGTCGGCGGCGGCACGCCAGGAGTCGAACGCCGTCAGCCTGCCTTCGAGGTCGAGCACGCACTCCTGCGACGCCTCGCCCGCGGCGACCACGAGGTTCGACTGCTCGGGCTCAGCCGGGTCGTACTCGACGAGCTGCGCGCGGGTGGCGTTCGGGACGCACGACATGCCGTCCGACCGGCCCGTGCCGCGCCGGTCCATGCCGATGATCGTGTAGGTGGTGAGGAGCTCCTTCGGCAACGACGCCGCGAGCCGCGCGGCCTTCAGCGTGCCGGGCTCACCGCCGGGGTCGGTGACGACGACCAGGGCGCTCTTGCCCGTGCCGATGCGGGTCAGCGCGATGCCGAGCGTGCCGCGGCCGGGACGTCCCGGCGGGTCGAGCACGGTCGTCATGCGCGCGCACTCGTACTTCTGGTCGCCGGCGGGAGCGGAGTCGCCGAAGCGGTCCTTCATCTGCTCGTTGCACTGCGTCCAAGGCAGCGAGCTGGGCTTGTACTCGCCCAGCGGGGGAACGGGCTGCGGCCCGGCGAGCGCGCTCTGGTCGACGGGCTGGTTCTCCTCACCCTTGACCGCGATCACCGGCCTGGTCGAGGGACCGGCGCTGCACGCCGTCAGCACGCTCACTGCCAACAGGGCCAAGGCAGCGCGACGCACAGACTTTCCTCACTCTCATCCACACTCCGAGACGCTGAGCCTCGCACGGCACAAGTAAATGCAAGGTGAGTCAGGATGGACGTATGGCTCACGCTGATCGGCTCCCCGCCGCGCGCCTGCTGGGCGGCGTCCCGCCGACGGCGCTCGTGCTGCTCGGCATCGTCAGCGTGCAGGTCGGCGCGGCGTTCGCGAAGCAGCTCTTCGCCGTCGCCGGATCGGCCGGAACGGTCACGTTGCGCCTGGTCATGGCCGCGCTCATCCTGGTCGCGATCTGGCGCCCCCAGGTCAGGCTCGACCGTCGCACGCTGGTCACCGTCGTCGTCTACGGCACGGTGCTCGCCGCGATGAACCTCTTCTTCTACGCCGCGCTCGCCCGCATCCCGCTCGGCGCCGCCGTCACGATCGAGTTCCTCGGGCCGCTCGCGGTGGCCGTCGCGGGGTCACGGCGCTGGATCGACGGCCTGTGGGTGCTGCTCGCCGGCACGGGTGTGCTGCTGCTGACCGGGTTCCAGGGCGGTCTGTTGTGGACGGGCGTGCTGTTCGCGCTCGCCGCGGGCGCGTGCTGGGCCGGGTACATCCTCGTGACGGCCAAGCTCGGCAGCCAGACGAGCGACGGCCAGGGGCTCGCGCTCGCGATGGTGGTCGGGGCGGTGATCGCGCTGCCGTTCGGCATCACCTCGGCCGGCACCGCGATGCTCGACCCGCTGGTGCTCGCGGCGGGGTTCGCGGTCGCGCTGATGTCGTCGGTGATCCCGTACTCGCTGGAGCTGGAGGCGTTGCGGCGCATGCCACCGCGCGTGTTCGGCATCCTCATGTCGATGGAACCGGTCGTCGCCGCGCTGGCCGGCCTGCTGCTGCTCGGCGAGGAGCTCAAACCGGCGCAATGGGTCGCCGTGTGTTGTGTGGTGATCGCATCGGTCGGTGCGACGCGGTCGGCCAAGCCCGACGCCTAACGCGCCCGCAGTTCGCCCTTCAGCACCGACGCCACGTCATAACGCGCCGGGATCTCCAACTGGTCGTAGCGGCACGACAACGGTTCGCGGTCCGGACGCCACCGCGCGAACTGGCCGTTGTGCCGCAACCGCACGGGCTGCTCGCCCTCGGTCTGGGTGTAGTGGATCTCCAGCACCCGTTCGGGACGCAACGCCACGTACTCGGCCTGCTTGCCGCGCCACCGGTTGATCTCACCCGGAATCCGTTGCCCCGGCTGGGGATTCGCCCACGGGTGGTCGTCGCCGGTGGTGATCAACGGCGCCAGCTCGGCGGCCAGCTCCCGGCGTTCGGCCGCCTTGAACGACCCGCAGACGCCGATGTGGTGCAGCAGGTCCTGGGAGTCGTAGACGCCGAGCAGCAACGAGCCGACGGCCGTGCCGGGCTCGGTGTCCTTGTGCCAGCGCAGTCCCGCGAGCACGACGTCGGCCGTGCGCGCGTGCTTCACCTTGATCATCGACCGCTTGCCCGGCGTGTACGGCCCGTCCGACGGCTTGCCCATCACGCCGTCCAGCCCGGCGCCCTCGAACAGCGTGAACCACTGCCGCGCCGTCTCGACCGACGTCGTCGCGGGCGTGACGTTGAGCCCCGCCAACCCGAGCAACGCCTCGCGCCGCGCGACCGTCGGCGACTCCAGCAGCACCTCGGACCCGAGCGCCAGCAGGTCGAACGCGACGAACGTGGCCGGCGTCGACTCCGACAGCAGCGCCACCCGCGAGGCCGCCGGGTGGATCCGCTCGGACAACGCGTCGAAGTCCAGTTCGTCGTTCTTCGCCACCACCAGCTCACCGTCGACGACGACGCGGTCGGGCAGCACGTCCAGCATGGACGCGACGACCTCGGGGAAGTAGCGGTTGAGCGGCTTCCCGCTGCGTGACTGCAGCAGCACCTCGTCGCCGGCGCGGAACACCACGCACCGGAACCCGTCCCATTTCGGTTCGAAGAACAGGTTCGCGTCGTCGGGGATGCCGTCCACCGCGGTGGCGAGCATCGGCTGCAACGGCGGTGTCAGCGGTAGGTCCACGGGCTCATCCTGCCTCTTCAGCTGGAATTCCGCCGCTGGTACCGCAACAACAACACGTCGTCCGCACGCAGCACCGACGCCAGCGCGAGGTCCACCGGCGGGATCACCGAGCCGTGCGCGATCCGCGAGGAGTCGCCGACCGCGAGCACCGGCGCGACCGTCAGGTTCAGCGCGTCGACCAGGCCCTCGGCGACCATCGACCCGAACAACCGGGGCCCGCCCTCGAGGTTGACCTTGTGCAACCCGCGTGCCGCGAGAGCGTCCACGGCCACCTTCAGGTCCACTTCGGTCTCGCCCGCGATGATCACGTCGGCGGGCAGGTCAGGGAGCCGCGCGGCCTCGGTGGTGATCACGATCGGCGGCACCTTCGTGTCGGTGAACAGCGGCAGGTCCGGCGTGAGCGACCCGCGCGACGTGACGACGGCGATGGGCAGCGGCGACTCCCGCTTCGCGCCCCGGTAGCCCTCGATCAGCACGGTCGCGGCCCCCACCAGCACGACGTCGGCGAGCTCGCGGCCGAGCAGGTAGATCTGCCGGTCCGCGGGCGACCCGAGGCCGGCCGACCGCCCGTCGACCGACACCGCGCCGTCCACGCTGGACACGAAGTTCGCCGTGACCCACGTCCGGTCCGGCGGGTAGTCGTAAAGATCGCGCAGGGCTGTGTCGGTCATCTCAACGCCCGGTGAGGGCCACAACATCTCCACTGAGCCATCCCATCACGCCGATAAGCTCCCGGCATGCGCTTGTCCGACCGGGATCCCCAGGTCAGCCCCGACGAACTGATCGAGAACCTGGTACCGCCGCCGAGGTTCGGCTCCGTCAGCTTCGACACGTACATCCCGAACCCGGACGAGCCGTCGCAGGCCGCCGCCGTCGAGGCCGGCCGGCTGTTCGCCGCGCGGGTCAGCGTGAAGCGCAGGAAGTGGTCGCTGTTCGGCTCCCGCGACGACGAGCCCGGCAAGCTCGGCCTCTACCTCGACGGCGGCTTCGGCGTCGGCAAGACCCACCTGCTCGCCTCGCTCTGGCACGCCGTGCCGGGCCCGAAGGCGTACGGCACGTTCGTGGAGCTGACGAACCTCGTCGGCGTGCTGACGTTCCCCGAGGCCGTGAAGCGCCTCTCCGCGCACAAGCTGCTCGCCATCGACGAGTTCGAGCTCGACGACCCCGGCGACACCATGCTCGTCACCCGCCTGATCAAGGAACTGACGGCGCACGGCGTGCACATCGCCGCCACCTCGAACACGCTCCCGGACAAGCTCGGCGAGGGCCGCTTCGCCGCCGCCGACTTCCTGCGCGAGATCCAGTCGATGTCGTCGAAGTTCGACATCGTCCGCGTCGACGGCCCCGACTACCGCCACCGCGGTCTGCCTGACGCCCCCTCACCGATGTCAGACGGTGAATTGATCGTGAGAGCCTCTAACACCGAGGGTTCGACGCTCGACGACTTCGACGACCTGTGCAAAGCGCTCGCCCGCATCCACCCGTCGAAGTACGGCAGGTTGCTGGACGGCGTCACGGCCGTGCACCTCAAGGACGTCAAGCCCGCGCCCGACCAGAACGTCGGGCTGCGGCTCGTGGCGTTCGGCGACCGGCTGTACGACCGCGACATCCCCGTCGCGGTGTCGGGGAGGCCGTTGTCGGAGCTGTTCACCGACGAGATGCTGCGCGGCGGCTACCGCAAGAAGTACCTGCGCGCGGTCAGCCGGTTGGTGGCGCTGAGCCGTCAGTAGAGATCTTGGGACTACTGCTACGGCATGAACCGGGCTCAAGGCGAGTTTGACTCCGGCGGCGTTCGAGTATCCACTGGGTGGCGGGCGGGAATGATGACGTCCCGACGTCTTCCGGAGGCACCCATGCTGAGTGAAGCCGAACGCCGCTCGCTCGAGGAGATCGAGCAGCGGTTGCTGGCGGACGAGCCGAGACTCGCCCGCACCATGAACCGCCAGGTGCGGCCGTGGTTGTTCTACTCCCTGCTGCTCGTGTTCGGCGGTCTGACGGTGTTGCTCACCGTGATCAGCGCGTTCGGCCCCGCCTTCCAGTGCCTGCTGGTGACGGCCGGTGTGCTGGTGCTGCGCAGGTACCCGCTGCGGCTGAGGTAGCCCGGAAACTCGCTGGCGCCGGAAAGCGGTAACCCCGACCATCTCCGGCGTGGGGTATCTGGAAGCGAACGGGCTCGCGTACGCCCTGCCTGACGGCAGGGAGCTGTTCCGCGACGTCTCGTTCAAGGTGAGCGGCGGGACCGTGGTCGCGCTCGTCGGCGCGAACGGCGTCGGCAAGACGACGTTGCAGCGGATCCTGTCGGGTGAGCTCACCCCGAAGCAGGGCAGTGTGCACGTGCAGGGCGGGCTGGCGGTGATGCCGCAGTTCATCGGCTCGGTGCGGGACGAGAGCCTGGTGCGCGACCTGTTGCTGTCGGTGGCTCCCGAGGCGCTCCGGAACGCGGCGCGCGAGCTGGACGACTCCGAGCTCGCGTTGATGGAGACCGACGACGAGGCCGCCCAGATGCGGTACGCGAACGCCCTCACCAGCTACGGCGAGGCGGGCGGGTACGACGTCGAGGTCCTCTGGGACACCGTCACGGTCGCCGCGCTGGGCCTGCCGTACGACCGGGCCCGGTTCCGCGAGGTGCGGACGCTGTCCGGCGGCGAGCAGAAGCGGCTGGTGCTGGAGACGTTGCTGCGCGGCCACGAGCAGGTGCTGCTGCTCGACGAGCCCGACAACTACCTCGACGTGCCCGGCAAGCGCTGGCTCGAAGAACGCCTGAAGGCCACCGACAAGGCCGTGTTCGTCGTCAGTCACGACCGTGAGCTGCTCGCGAACGCCGCCACGCACGTGGTTACGGTCGAGGCACACTCGGCGTGGACGCATCCCGGCTCGTTCGGCACCTGGCACGACGCCCGCACCAAACGCATCGACAAGCTCAAGGAAGACCACCGCCGCTGGGACGAGGAGCACGAACGCCTCAAGGAGCTCGTGCGGACCCTCCAGCAGCAGGCGAAGTACTACGAGTCGATGGCGCCGAAGTACCGGGTGATGGCCGCACGGCTGCAACGGTTCGAGGAGGCGGGACCGCCGCCGGAGATCCCCACGGACGAGAAGGTCAGCCCGCGCCTCAAGGGCGGCAGGACGGGCGTTCGCGCGATCACGTGCGAACAGCTGGAGCTGACCGGGCTCATGAAACCGTTCTCGCAGGAGATCTTCTTCGGCGACCGGGTGGCGGTGCTCGGCTCGAACGGCTCGGGCAAGAGCCACTTCCTGCGGTTGCTCGGCGGCGACACCGTGCGGACCGAGGGCAACTGGAAGCTCGGCGCACGGGTCGTGCCCGGCCTGTTCGCGCAGACGCACGAGCACCCGGAGTGGCTCGGCCGCACGCTCGTCGACATCCTCTGGCACGGCGAGGGCCAGCGCGCGGGTCGCGATCGTGGCGCGGCCATGTCGGTGTTGCAGCGCTACGGCCTGCACCACGCGGGCGACCAGCGGTTCGAGAACCTCTCCGGCGGCCAGCAGGCGCGGTTCCAGATCCTGCTGCTGGAGCTGTCCGGGGCGACGTTGCTGCTGCTCGACGAGCCGACCGACAACCTCGACCTCGCCTCGGCCGAGGCGCTGCAGAACGCGCTGAACGACTTCGAGGGCACAGTCGTCGCGGTCACGCACGACCGGTGGTTCGCCAAGTCGTTCGACCGGTTCCTGCACTTCCGCGCGGACGGCAAGGTGTCCGAAGTGGACGAGCCCGTCTGGACCTAGGTCAGGTCCCAGCTGACGAAGGCGCCGTCGTCGATCGACCCGCCCGCCTTCCGGTAGGTGGCCTGCGCCGCCGCGTCACCCGCGGCGGTGCCGGTCCACATCGCGTAGCAGCCCCGTTCCGCCGCCAGCGTCTTCAACGCCTCGACCAGCGCCGTCCCGATGCCGCGGCGCAGGAACGCGTCGTCCACCCCGAGTTCGTAGAGGAACATCTCGGTGCCCTTGTCGGGGTGGGTGGTCTCGACCCCGGACACGAACCCGGCCGGCTCCTCGCCGATGTACGCGATCAGCAGGTGGCTGTGCTCCTGCGCCAGGAACCGCGCCGTCGAGTCCGGTTTCGGCGGCGCGTCGAACAGGTGCGCGGCGGCGAACACGTCGTCGGAGGAGGCGGCGCGGCGGATCTTCATACCGTCAGGCTAGGCAATCTCGGTGTTCATCTTCGTGTGGTGGGAACGCTGGCGTGTCGGTCGGCGCCTGCTACGAGGGCCTCGCCGCCGAGGCGGTCATTCGACGTGTGCGGGCAGCTTCCCGTTCTTGACCAGTTTCGTCAGGTCGTCGTGGTCGGCCTCGGTCTGGTCGGCGTAGTCGAACGCGTACTTCGCGAACGCCTCGTCCACGTCGTCGCCGTCCCCGTTCGAGAAGTACCCGGCCAGCAGGCGCGGGTCGAGCGACCGGGTGTGCGCGCGGGCCAGCAGCGCGCCCGCGAAGCGGCCGTAGTCGTCGAGGTCGTCGCGCTTCAACGTCGTCGCGTCGATCTCGCCCTTGCGGTTGCGGAACTGCCGCACGATGAAGTGCCTGCCCTCGATCGTCGTCCAGCCGAGCAGGATGTCCGTCTCGGCCTGCACGAGCCGCGCGCCGTGCACGATGCGCTTGCCCTCGTGCTTGGGCGCGGGCACGTCGAGGAACGGCTGCAACGCCGACGGGCGGGCCTCCTTCGCCTGGAGCACCACCGCCTCGGAGCCGTTGCCGTGCAACAGGATCAGGTAGTTGCGCAGCCCTACGCTGCCGGTGCCGACGACGCGGAACGCCACGTCCGACACGCCGTAGCGCATGATCAGGTTGGTCCGCGACTCGCGCAGGGTGTCCACGTAGGACGGCAGCGCGGCGATCACGGCCGCCTTGGTCGGGGGAGTGGCCTCGGTGAACGTCGGCGGGTTCGTCACGAACCGCCACTTCTCGCCGTCGTGCGCGGTCCACTTCGCGGCGAACCGGGCACTGGTGTTCTTGCGCGACTTCTCTGCGGCCTTGGAGAAGTCGTTGATCAGGTCGTCGGCCTTCACCTTCGACAGCGTCGACTCGTCGCCCAGCGCGCTCCACGAGTCCATGAACGGGATCTCCGCGAGGTGCCGGATCGCGCCCCGGTACGCGCGCACGGCGTCCTCGGCGGCGTCGCGGCAGCCCTTGTCCGACACGCCACCGACGCGGCCCGCCAGCACCAGCGACGCCACGAGCCGCTTGAGGTCCCACTCCCACGGGCCGGGCAGCGTCTCGTCGAAGTCGTTGATGTCCATGACGATCTGGCCCTCGGGCGTGCCGTAGAGGCCGAAGTTCGCTGCGTGTGCATCACCGCACAACTGAGCGTGAAGCCCCGTCGCGCACCCGGCGGCGAGGTCGCCCGCCTGAAGTCCGGCCGAGCCGCGGAAGAACGCGAACGGGTTCTCCAGCATCCGCCCGACCCGCAACGGGATCAGGTGCTCGAGCCGGCCCTCGTTGCTGGCGCGCATGAACTCCAGCACCGACGGGCGGGACTTCGCCAGCGACATCGCGCGGTGCGCCTTGAAGTCCACTGAGGACCGCAGTGCGCGCCCCTCCGCGTAGACCTCTTCCGGCTCGACCCAACGCCCCAACGCCGCAGCGGCCTCAGCTCGCACCCGTTCACCCATACGAGTCATGATGCCTGCGGCGGACGGGCAACGTGGTCCGTCCGCCGCATTTGTGACCTTGCCACGCAGGGAAAATCACCCTAAACGGGACGAACGACGTCCGCGATCGCCTGCACGCCGAGATCGATCTCGTCCCGGGTGATCACCAACGGCGGCGCGACGCGCAACGTCGACGCGTGCGTCTCCTTGCACAGCACCCCGCGCGCGGCCAACGCCTCCGAGGCCGTCCGGCCGACGGGCCCGCCCGGCGCGATCTCGACACCAGCCCACAGCCCGCGCCCGCGGACCTCGGCGACACCGGACCCGACCAGCTTGCCGAGCTCGGCGTGCAGGTACGCGCCCATCTCGCGCGAGCGTTCCTGGAACTCACCGGTCGCCAGCAGCCGCACGACCGCGCGGCCGACCGCGCAGGCGAGCGGGTTGCCGCCGAACGTCGACCCGTGCTCGCCGGGCTTGAGCACGCCCAGCACGGCCTTCGACCCGACCAC
The DNA here is from genome assembly GCF_042721395.1 of Lentzea sp. NPDC058450. Taxonomy (NCBI): domain Bacteria; kingdom Bacillati; phylum Actinomycetota; class Actinomycetes; order Pseudonocardiales; family Pseudonocardiaceae; genus Lentzea; species Lentzea sp. NPDC058450. The sequence continues at coordinate 43,781 of NZ_JBHXLO010000030.1, read as the reverse complement.
CGCGGACACCGGCAGGATGCCGCCGCCCAGCGCCTTGCCGAGCGTGTAGAGGTCGGCGCGCACGCCCTCGTGGTCCAGCGCGAACAGCTCGCCGGTGCGGCCGAGCCCCGACTGGATCTCGTCGGCGATCATCAGCACGTTGTTCTCGTCGCACAGGCGGCGGATGCCCGCGAGGTACCCGGCGGGCGGCACGACCACGCCGGCCTCGCCTTGGATCGGCTCCAAGAGCACGGCGGCGGTGCGCGGGGAGATCGCGGACTCGATCTCGTCCAGCGCCCCGTACTTCACGACCTTGAAGCCCGGCGTGAACGGGCCGAAGTCGTTGCGCGCGGTGTCATCGGTCGAGAACGACACGATCGTCGTGGTGCGGCCGTGGAAGTTGGACCCGGCGACGATGATCTCGGCGGCGCCCTCCGGCACGCCCTTGACCTGGTAGGCCCACTTGCGCGCGACCTTGATCGCGGACTCGACGGCTTCGGCGCCGGAGTTCATCGCGAGGACCATCTCGGTGCCGGTGAGCTGGGCGAGCTCACGGCAGAAGAGGCCGAACTGGTCGTGGTGGAACGCGCGGCTCGTCAGCGTGACGCGGCCGAGTTGCTCGACGGCGGCGGCCACCAGGGCGGGGTGGCGATGGCCGAAGTTCAGCGAGGAGTAGCCGGACAGGAAGTCCAGGTAACGACGCCCCTCGACGTCGGTGACCCACGCACCCTCGCCGTGGGAGATCACCACCGGCAGCGGGTGGTAGTTGTGCGTGCTCCACTCTTCGTCCAAAGCGACGTAGTCAGCGCTGGTGGTGGTGTCGTGCTCAGCGATGGCGGTCATCCTCCCAGGTTAGGGGCCTGAACAAACGATTTCGACCGTGAAGCATTGCGCACTGCCTCAGTTCGTTGCAGACATTCACCAGTCCGTGGCGGTTTGTTGCACAGCAGGCGGACTCGGCGGTGAATCGCTACGGTCTGGAGATGGCTAAGAAGTCGGTTCGTGACGCCCTGCGACTCGATGAGGTGGATCTCTCCACTCTCGACCCGGCAGGCCGGCCCACCGGTCCCAAGAACAAGAAGGAGGCGGCCGAGGACATCGCCGCCACCGGGGTCGAGCTGGACGCCCTGCAGGAAGCGCTCTACGCGGAGGATTCTCGCTCGGTCCTGCTCGTGCTGCAGGGCATGGACACCTCCGGCAAGGGCGGCGTGGTCAGCCACGTCATGGGCCTGGTGAACCCGCAGGGCGTGCGGATCGCGTCGTTCAAGAAACCGACTCCCGCCGAACGCCGCCAGCACTTCCTCACCCGGATCCGCAAGGTGCTGCCGGAGAAGGGCCGGCTGGGGGCGTTCGACCGCTCCCACTACGAGGACGTCCTCGTGCCCAAAGTAGAACGCCTGCTCACGGCCGCCGAGATTCGCGGGCGTTACAAGGAGATCAACGCGTTCGAGCGGGAGCTCGCCGACTCCGGCACGACGGTGGTCAAGTGCTTCCTGCACATCTCGCCGGAGGTCCAGAAGGAACGGCTGCTCGCGCGTCTGGACGACCCGCGCAAGAACTGGAAGTACAACCCGGCCGACATCGACGTCCGGTCGAAGTGGTCGAAGTACCAGGACGCGTACACGCAGGCGCTGAAGAACTGCCGCGAGACGCCCTGGTACGCCGTTCCGTCGGACCGGAAGTGGTACCGGAACTGGGCGATCAGCCGGTTGCTGCTGGAGACGCTGCGCGAGATGGACCCGAAGTTCCCGCCGCCCGCCTACGACCTGGAGGCCGAGAAGGCCCGGCTGATCTCCGCCGACCCGCTCCGGTAGCCGCCGCACCGCCCGTTGCGCTGGACGCAATCTTGATTGCACCTATTGCCTGGCCGTAGTGGTCTAGGCCAGTGTGGGCTGCGCCGCCGCCGCAATGTCAGACCGGAGGTGTGCAGCCGTGGGTGTAGATCGGCGACGTTTTCTCGGAGCCATGGGCGTGGGAGCAGGACTGCTGATGACCGGAGGAACCGCTGAGGCGGCCGCTGCGACCCGGAGAGTGTTCTTCGGCGCCTACACCACGTGGAGCGGCGGTGCGAAGGGCATCGGCATCGGCACCTACGACTCCGTGTCGGGCCAGCTGAGGACGACCGGCGTGATCAGCGGCGTGGTGAACCCGTCGTTCGTGATCGAGTCGGCCGACGGCAGGTTCCTCTACGCCGTCAACGAGAACACCAAGGGCGAGGTCACCGCGATCAACGCGGCCACGCTCAAGGTGATCAACAAGCAGGCGACCGGCGGCGCGGACCCGTGCCACCTCACGCTGGACCCGTCCGGGAAGTTCCTGATCACGGCGGACTACTCGTCCGGCTCGCTCAGCGTCTTCCCGGTCAACGCGGACGGCAGCCTCGGCGCGCGCACGCAGAAGGTGCAGCACAAGGGGACCGGGCCGAACCCCGACCGCCAGGAAGGCCCGCACGCGCACCACATCGTGTTCGACCGGGCCGGCAGGTACGCCGCGGCGGTCGACCTCGGCGCCGACTCGGTGTTCGTCTACTCGTTCACCGGCGGGAAGCTCGTGCAGGTCTCGCAGGCCAAGGTCAAGCCGGGAGCGGGGCCGCGGCACATCGCGTTCGCGCCCGACGGCAAGACCGCCTACGTGGCGAACGAGCTCGACTCGACCATCGTGACCTGCTCGTACGCGAACGGGATCCTCACGCCGGGCCAGGTGCTCAAGACCGTGCCGTCGGGCAGCCCGACGAACTACCCGGCCGAGGTGCTGGTCTCCGCGGACGGCAGGTTCGTCTACCTGTCGAACCGCGGTCACGACAGCGTCGCGCAGTTCTCGGTGAACGCCACCGGGCTCACGATGGTCGGCACGACGGCGGTCGGCGGCAAGTACCCGCGGCACATCACGTTCGACCCGGCAGGGTCGTTGTTGTTCGCGGCCAACCAGAACTCGAACAACGTCACGTCGTTCAAGGTCGACAAGGCCACGGGCAGGCTGACCCCGTCCGGGACGGCCCTGCAGACCGCCATTCCGGTCTGCGTGCTGCCCACTCGACTGGGTTAACCACCTTCTGGAACAACCGTCCACAGTGGTACTCCGGGCCGTATGGGTCTCATGGCTGGAGTACTGGCAGTCGCGTTGATGGCGCCCGCGCCGATCGCTCCGGAGTACGTCGCACTCGGCGACTCCTACGCGTCCGGTGCGGGCGCCGGTTCCTATGTGGACGGGGCGTGCCGCCGCAGCTCGAACGCCTACCCGGCGTTGCAGGGCGCGGAGTTCCCGTCGTTCCGGTTCGTGGCGTGCAGCGGGGCGACGACCAAGTCGCTGCGGACGCAGATGAGAGCGCTCACCCCGAACACCACGTTCGTCACGATCACCATCGGCGGCAACGACCTCGGGTTCGCCGACGTCCTGACGACCTGCACCCTCAACGGCGACGTGGCCTGCTCGGCGCGGGCCTCCCAGGCCGTCGACTTCATCCGCGGACGGCTGCCCGCCCTGCTCGACGGCACCTACGCGACGATCAAGCAGGCCGCCCCGGCCGCCCAGCTCGTCATCGTCGGCTACCCGCGGCTGTTCACGCCGGACGACGACTGCCGCACTCTGTCGATCGTCAAACGCGCCGCCCTCAACGAGGCCGCTGACCAGCTCTCGGACCAGATCGCGCAGGCCGCCGGCCGGGCGGGCGCGCGGTACGTCGACGTGAGGGAAGCGTTTGCGGACCACGGAGTGTGTGCGCGGGAGCCGTGGATCAACGCGCTGGTCAACCCCACCAAGGACTCGTACCACCCGACCAGGGCCGGGCAGGCCGCGTACTTCCGGGCGTTGACAGGCGCGCTTCGGTAAGTTCAGACTTACCGTTCGTGGAGACTTACCAAACGGCGTTCGCGGCGCTCGGCGACCCGACCCGCCGCGAGATCTTCACGCTGCTCGTGGCCGGGCCGCGGGCGGTGGGGGAGATCGCCGCCGTGCTGCCGGTGTCGCGGCCCGCCGTGTCCCAGCACCTCAAGGTGCTCAAGGAGGCACGGCTGGTCCGCGTCCAGGCCGAAGGCACCCGGCGGAGGTACTCGGTCGACCACGTCGGGGTGGCCGCGATGCGCGACTACCTCGACGACGTGTGGGGTCAGGCGCTCGCGAACTTCGCTGCGGTGGTGGAGGAATCATGACGGAGGTCCGCAGGTCCGTGCTGGTGAACGCATCAGCCGACCACGCGTTCAAGGTGTTCACGGAGAAGTTCGTGACGTGGTGGCCGGCCGCGCACCACATCAGCGACGCGGAGCTGGAGGACGTCGTCGTCGAACCGCGCGAGGGCGGCCGCTGGTACGAGGTGGACCAGAACGGCGGCGAGTGCGACTGGGGCCGCGTGAAGGCCTGGGAACCGCCGTCGCGGCTGCTGCTGGCCTGGCACCTCGACGGTGACTGGGATTACGACCCGGACCCCGCGCGGGCGTCCGAGGTGGAGATCACCTTCACCGCCGAGGACGCGGGCACCCGCGTTGAGCTGGTGCATCGCCACTTCGAGCGGCACTTCACCAAGCCCGAACGGGTGCGCGACGGCGTCAGCGGCGAGGGTGGCTGGGGCGGAATTCTGCTCGGCTTCGGGCAGGCGTTCGTGTGATCATGCGCGGGTGAGTTCTCTGAGGGAGGTCACGGCCACCCGGTACGTCACCCCGTTCCGCGAGGGCGGGTCGATGCCGGGCCTGGTCGAGGCCGATGACCTGGGCATGTACGTGGTGAAGTTCCGCGGCGCGGGGCAGGGCGTGAAGGTCCTGGTCGCCGAGATCGTCGTCGGCGAGCTGGCCCGGCGGCTGGGCTTCCGGATACCCGAGATCGTCCTGGTGCACCTCGACGGAGAGCTGGCCCGCGCGGAACCCGACCAGGAGGTCCAGGAGCTGCTGCGCGCCAGCGGCGGCCTCAACCTCGGACTCGACTACCTGCCCGGCTCGTTCGACTTCAACCCGATCGTGCGCGACCCGGGCACCGAGCTCGCCACGAGGCTGCTGTGGTTCGATGCCCTCGTGCTGAACGTGGACCGCAGCTGGCGCAACCCGAACATGCTGCTGTGGCACCGCGAACCGTGGCTGATCGACCACGGCGCCGCGCTGTACTTCCACTACTCGTGGAGTGAGGAACGGCCTGCCACCAAGGACTTCCGCTATGACTCGTCGGACCACGCGATGCTGCCGAACGCGGGTGCTCTGTCCGAAGTGGACGCGGAGATGGCCGCGAAGATCACGCCCGGGCTGCTCGACGAGGTGCTCGCGCTCGTTCCGGACGAGTGGCTGGAGGGCGATCCCGCCGAACTCCGGCAGCGCTACAAGGACTTCTTCACCTACCGCCTCGCGAACCGCGGCTGGGTCGACTCGCTGGAGGCCGCGCGTGCCGCACGTGTTTGAGTACGCGCTGCTGCGGGCGGTGCCGCGGCAGGAGCGGGGCGAGTTCATGAACGTCGGCGTGATCGTCTACTGCGCGCCGCTGGGCTTCCTGTGCGCCAGGACCTATGTGGACGGTGAGCGGCTGCGGGTGCTGGACCCGCACCTCGACGTCGAGACGCTGGAAGACAGCCTGAGGCACCTGACGAACTCGTGCGACGGGAGCGCGGCGGCCGGGCCGGTGAGCCGGACCACGGTCGGGCAGCGGTTCCGGTGGCTCACCGCGCCCCGGAGCACGATCGTGCAGACATCACCTGCTCACACGGGCTGGACTGAGGACCCGTCTGCGGAGGTCACGCGCCTTTTCGAGGCGTTGGTGCTGCCGCCCCGGTAGGTTTCCTCGCAACCTGAGGCGGCGAACGACGTCCTCACTTGCAAAGCGAAACTGAAGCGATCGGGGTTGGCGACACATGAGCGCTGGGTATCACCACGGCTACCAGCAGCCGCGGCGTCCCATGCCGCCGCAGCGGCCGATGAAGAAGAAGAGGCGTCCGGGACGCGTCATTCTGGTGCTGCTGCTCGTCCTGGTTCTGGGCACCGTCGGGTTCGGGTTCTACGTGGACTCGACGCTGACGCGGATCAACGCGCTGCCGGACTACGAGGGCCGTCCCGCCGAGACGCCGGGCACCACCTGGCTGCTCGTCGGATCGGACGCGCGGGAGGGTCTGACGCAGGAGCAGAAGGACGCGCTGGCCACCGGTGACGCCGCCGGACGGCGCACGGACACCATCATGATGCTGCACCTGCCGGACAACAGCGCGGCCAAGCCGGTGCTGATCTCGATTCCGCGCGACTCGTACGTCGCGATCCCGGAGAACGGCCGCAACAAGGTCAACGCGGCGTACGCGTTCGGCGGGCCGCAGATGCTCGTGCAGACCGTCGAGGGCGCGACCGGCGTGCGGATCGACCACTACATGGAGATCGGCTTCGGCGGGTTCTCCGACATGGTCGACGCCGTGGGCGGCGTGGACATCTGCATCGACGAGCCGATCAAGGACCCGCTGGCCGGCATCGACCTGCCCGCGGGCTGCCAGGAGCTCGACGGGCCGAAGGCGCTCGGGTTCGTGCGGACCCGTGCGTTCGCGACCGCCGACCTGCAGCGCGTGCAGAACCAGCGCAAGTTCCTCTCGGCGCTCTTCGAGAAGGTGAAGAGCCCCGCGACGCTCGCGAACCCGTTCCGCGCCATCCCCCTGATGAACGCGGCCTCCGGTTCGGTCTCCGTCAACGAGGACGACCACCTGTGGCACCTGCTGAGCGTGGCTCTGAACATGAGCGACGCGACGAGCGGGACCGTGCCGGTGGGTTCCACGCCGACGGTGCCCGGTGCGGGCTCGGTCGTGCAGTGGAACAAGGAGAAGGCCTCGGAGCTGTTCGACCTGATCAGCAAGGACCAGCCGGTCCCCGCCGAGCTGATCGCTCCTCCGAAGTAGTTACTGCTTGACGGGCTCGGGAGTGGGCTCCGAGCCCGTCGGACCGGCCTCCTGCGCGATGCCTTCGAGCTCGCGCAGGAGGTCGTCGTAAATAGGTGTTGTGGACATTGGTCCCCCTCGGTAGCGGATCTTCCCCCGTTCAGGTGACGGGAGCTTACGCCTCTGTACCCCCGGGGGATGCCAGATATGCAGTTGAGACGCTAAATGTTGGCTAAAGCCACGTTGTGACCAGGCTTTATGTGTGGCCACCACATGTCGATCACGCCGGGTGACGCCTAGCGTTTCCAGGCATGTCGAGTGTCACGGGTCACAGCGCGCTGATCACCGGAGCCGCGAGCGGCATCGGCCTGGCCTGCGCCCGCGCGCTGGCCTCCGCAGGCGCCAAAGTCCATCTGGTCGACCGAGATCCGCACGTTCTGACCCTCGCCGAAGAACTCGGCGGTGTCGGATATGTAGTCGACCTCACGGGTTCCGTAGCCGCGTTGCCGGGCGAGATCGACGTCCTGGTCAACAACGCCGGCGTGCAGCACGTCGCGCCCATCCACGAGTTCCCCGCCGAGCGCTTCTCGGCGATGGTCGAGCTCATGCTCGGCGCGGCCTTCCGGCTCACCCGGCACGTCCTCCCGCACATGTACGCCCGCGGCTGGGGCCGACTCGTGCACGTCACGAGCGTGCACGGCGTCCGCGCGTCGGCGTTCAAATCCGCTTACGTCGCCGCGAAGCACGGCCTGGAGGGCTTCTCCAAGGTCGCCGCGCTGGAGGGCGCCCCGCACGGCGTGACGTCGAACTGCGTGGCGCCCGGATACGTGCGGACCCCGTTGGTGGAGAAGCAGATCGCGGACCAGGCGAAGGTGCACGGCATCGCGCCCGAGGACGTGACCGAGCAGATCTTCCTGCAGCGCAGTGCGGTGAAACGGCTGATCGAGCCTTCCGAGGTCGCCGACGCCGTGCTGTGGTTGTGCGACAACAGTTTTGTCACCGGAACGTCAGTGGCCGTCGATGGCGGCTGGTCAGCTCAATGAGGAGTTGTCGATGATCAAAAAAGTGGTAGGCGCTTCGCTCATCGGGACAACTGTCGAGTGGTACGACTTCTTCCTCTACGGCTCGGCAGCCGCCCTGGTGTTCAACAAGCTGTTCTTCCCGACCGCGGACCCGCTGACCGGCACGCTGCTCGCGTTCACCACGTACGCGATCGGCTTCCTGGCGCGTCCGCTCGGTGGCGTGGTCTTCGGCCACTTCGGGGATCGCCTGGGGCGCAAGAAGTTGCTGGTGCTGTCGTTGCTGCTGATGGGTGGCGCGACGATGCTGATGGGCGTGCTGCCCACGTACGCGTCGGTGGGCGTGCTGGCGCCGTTGCTGCTGACGTTGCTGCGGCTGGTGCAGGGCTTCGCTCTGGGCGGTGAGTGGGGCGGGGCCGTGCTGATCGTGTCGGAGCACGGTGACCCGAAGCGGCGCGGGTTCTGGGCGTCGTGGCCGCAGGCCGGTGCTCCCGGCGGCAACCTGCTCGCGACCGGTGTGCTCGCGATCCTCGCGGCGGTGCAGTCGGACGAGGACTTCCTCGCGTGGGGCTGGCGGATCCCGTTCCTGCTCTCGGGTGTGCTGGTCGTGATCGGCCTGTGGATCCGGTTGCAGGTCGCCGAGTCGCCGGTCTTCCTGGCCGCGCAACGGGAAGCGGAGAAGGCGCCGAAGCAGGAGAAGGCGCCGGTCTTCGAGCTGCTCAAGCACAACTGGCGCGAGGTGCTGGTCGCGATGGGCGCCCGGCTCGCGGAGAACGTGTCGTACTACGTGATCACCGCGTTCATCCTGGTGTACGTGACGACCGGGCTCGGGCTCTCGAAGTCGGTGGGGCTCAACGCGGTGCTGATCGGGTCGGCGGTGCACCTCGTCACGATCCCCGTGTGGGGCCATCTGTCCGACAGGTTCGGGCGGCGGTCGATCTACCTCGTCGGCGCGGTCGGCATGGCGGTGTGGGTGTTCGCGTTCTTCGCCATGCTGGACACGAAGAGTCCCGGCCTGATCATCCTGGCCACGACGGTCGGACTCGTGCTGCACGGTGCGATGTACGGGCCGCAGGCCGCGTTCTTCTCGGAGCTGTTCGGCACGCGCGTGCGGTACTCCGGCGCGTCGATCGGGTACCAGCTCGCTTCGATCGTCGCGGGCGCGCTGGCCCCGTTGATCGCGACGGCGCTGCTGAAGGCGTACGGGTCGTCGTTCCCGATCTCGATCTACGTCGTCGCGATGTGCGTGCTGACCGTGATCGCGGTCCTGCTGGCCCGCGAGACCCGTGGTGCGGATCTGGAGGAACGTGACAGGGTTGGGGTGTGACACGACGGCGTGAGGCCGAACTGGCGGCGTTGTTCGAGACCGCGTCCGAGCTCGCGGGCATGCGGGACACGGACGCGGTGCTCCGCTCGATCGTGCGCAGAGCCCGGACGCTGCTCGGAACGGACGTCTCGTACCTGTCGATGAACGACCCGGCCGGCACCTACATGCGGGTGACGGACGGGTCGTTCTCGCCGTTGTTCCAGAAGGTCAGGCTCGGGCTCGGTGAGGGGCTCGGCGGGCTGGTCGCGCAGACCGCGCGGCCGTACGCGACGTCCGACTACTTCGCCGACGCCCGGTTCAACCACACCAACCCGATCGACTCGGCGGTGCACGACGAGGGCCTCACGGCGATCCTGGGCGTGCCGCTGAAGCTCGACTCGAAGGTCATCGGCGTGCTGTACGCGGCGGACCGCACCACCCGGGAGTTCCCGGCCGAGCAGGTGGCGCTGCTGCAGTCGCTCGCCGACCACGCGGCCATCGCGATCGACACGGCGTCGTTGTTCGCGACCATCCAGTCGCACAACGAGGCCATGAAACGCGCCGAGGAGGCGCACGACCGGCTCACCGACCTGGTGCTGCGCGGCGGGTCCTCGGCGGAGGTCGCGGCGGCGGTGGGGGAGCTGCTCGGCGGCACGGTCGAGGTGCTCGACCTGGTGCCGCCCAACGCCGTGCGCGCCAACGGGCGGGCCGTGCTGCTCGGCGACGAGTGGGTGTGCGCGGTGCTCGCGGGGTCGGAGCTGCTGGGTGGGATCGCGTTGTCGGGGCGCCGCGACCTGACGGACGCGGACCGCCGGCTGTTCGAACGGTCGGCCGCCGTGACGGCGTTGTTGTTGCTGCTGCGGCGGACCGTGGCCGAGGCGGAGAACAAGGTCCGCGGCGAGCTGATCACCGACATCCTGGACGGGCGGGACGCCACTGGGCTGGTGGCGCGGGCCCGGCGCGTGGGCGTGGAGCTGTCGGAACCGCACGTGGTGCTGGTGGCGGACGGGAACCTGTCCGGGGCGACGCACTACGCGTCCGTCCACAGGGGACTGGCCGGCTCGCGCGGCCGGGACGTCGTGCTGGCGTTGCCGTCGGTGTCGACGCACGTCGCCCGTGAGGTCGCGAAGGCACTGGACGCGACGGTCGGGGCGTGCGGGCCCGTGGCCGGGCCGGTGGCGATCGCGGCGGCCTACGAGGAGGCGCGGCGGTGCCTGAAGGCGTTGCGGCAGCTGGGCCGCGAGAAGGACGCGGCGACGATGGACGACCTCGGGTTCGTCGGCGTGCTGCTGGGCGACCGGGCCGACGTGTCGGGGTACGTGCGGTCGGTGCTCGGGCAGGTGCTCGACTACGACACCGAACGCGGCACGGAGCTCGTGCACACGCTGGAGGTCTACTTCCGCTGCGGCGCGAACCTGAGCCGTGCCAAGGCGGAGCTGCACCTCCACGTCAACACGGTCACGCAACGACTCGACCGCGTCACGTCGTTGCTCGGCGACTGGCAGTCGCCGGACCGCGTGCTGGAGGTGCAGCTCGCGTTGCGGCTACTTCGCCTGCAGCGCTGAGTCCTTCCCGGCGGGGATCGCGTCGCCGGCGGCCGCGTCGGAGTTGCCGAACGGCTTGGCGACCAGCATGTAGACCAGGCCGATGCCGACGACCAGGACACCGCTGAGGATCACGATGTAGTTGTCGTACCAGGGCGCGTCCGGGGTGCGCGGCCACACCATGTTCACCATCGCCGCGACGCCGTACGCGAGCGCCAGCACGTTGACGATCAGGCCCCACCGGCCGAGCGTGAACTCACCCGACGGCTGCCAGCCCTTGAGCCGCGCCCGCAGCGCCGCGAACACCACCATCTGGAAGCCCAGGTAGATGCCGAGCGTCGCGAACGACACGATCTTGTCCAGCGCGTTGGTGGACAGCATCGACGCGACCACGATCACGGCGGGGATGACCCCGGCGAGCGCCAGCGCGTACGGCGGGATGTGGCGCTTCTTGTTGAACTGCGCGAGTGCCTTGTGCCCGAACAGCATCTTGTCGCGGGCGTACGAGTAGGTGAGGCGGGAGGCGGCCGCCTGGAGCGACATCGTGCACGACAGGAACGAGATCAGCACGACGCCGATCACGATCTTGTAGCCGACCGGGCCGAACGCGTTGGTGAGGATGTTCGTGACCGGGTCGGCGTCCTCGCCGGAGATGACCCTGCCGAAGTCCGGCACCGCCAGCAGCAGCGAGAGGCACGCGAACGTGGCCGCCGCGCCGCCGATGTAGATGGTGCGGCGCATGGCCTTCGGGATGACGCGGCCGGGGTCCTTGACCTCTTCCGCGGTGTCGCCGCACGCCTCGAAGCCGTAGTACTGGTAGAGGCCGATGATGCCGGCCGCGAAGAACGCCGGGAGGTAGCTGCCGGAGCCCTCCGCGCCGAAGCTGTCGAACAGCACGCCCAGGCCGTGCACGCGGTTGTCGACCAGCAGCCAGATGCCGACGACCAGCGCGCCGACGATCTCCGCGGCGAACCCGAAGATCGCGGCCCAGGACAGCACCTTGGTGCCCGCGTAGTTGATGAGCGTGGAGACCGCGATGATCGCGATCGCGCACAGCACGGTGTTGCCGACGTTGGCCGTGTAGCCGAGAAGTGTGGCCAGATAGGGCCCGGCGCCGTAGCTGACGGACGCGATGGTGACCAGCAGGGCGATCATGTACACCCAGCCGGTCATCCACGCCCAGCGCTTGCCCCACAGGCGGCGTGCCCAGGGGTACACGCCGCCCGCCACGGGGTACTGCGCCACGAGCTCGCCGAAGATCAGCGCGACCAGGAACTGGCCGACGCCCGCGACGACGAAGCTCCAGATCATCGGCGGACCGCCCAGGGCCAGCGCGACACCGAAGAGCGTGTACGTGCTGACCACGGGGGAGAGGTAGGTGAAGCCCAGCGAGAAGTTCGCCCAGGGACTCATGTCCCGCTTGAACTCCGAGGTGTAGCCGAGATCCTTGAGCCTGTCTTCCGCTGTGGCTGTCACTTACGCCTCCTTGATCAGGTCCGCGGCGCGTTCTCCAATCATGAGGACGGTGACCATGGGGTTCACCGTCGGCATGGTGGGGAAGACGGACGCGTCGACGACCCGAAGGCCTTCGAGTCCGATGACTTTCAGGTCACCGTCCACAACGGACCCGATGGCACAGGTGCCGGCGGGGTGGTAGACGGTGTGGGCGGCCTTGCGGCCGTACTCCGACAGGGCCTCGTCGCTCGTGACGTCCGGGCCGGGTGCGATCTCCCGCTTGAGCCACGACTTGAGCGGCTCCTGCTCGGCGATCTTCCGTGCGATCCTGAACCCGTCGACCAGCGTCTGCTCGTCGTAGCCGTCGGGGTTCATGAAGTAGCCGAAGTCGAGCTGCGGCTTCTCGGTGGGGTCGCTGGACTTCAGCCACAGCCGGCCCTTGCTGTGCGGGCGCGGGATGTTCGGCGTCATGCAGACCCCGTGCTCCACCGTCGGATAGCCGAGGCGTTCCGTGTTGGTGGTGAAGGGGATCTGGTAGAAGTGGAACATCAGGTCCGGCCGCGGGTCGGACTCGTCGCGCCGGATGAACAGGCCGGCGTCGGAGTCCATCACCGAGTTCTCCGGCAACGGCTTGGTGGTCTCCCACACGATCACCGACTCCGGGTGGTCGAGCAGGTTCTCGCCGACGCCCGGCAGGTCGTGCTTCGGCTCGATGCCGATGCTGCTCAGGTGCTCGGCGTCGCCGACGCCCGAGAGCATCAGCAGCCGGGGCGTGTCGATGGCGCCCGCGCAGAGCAGGACCTCTTTGTTCGCCTCGATGTAGCCCTTGTCCGTGTGCACGCCGATCGCGCGGGTGCCGTCGAACTCGATCCTGCTCGTCCAGGTGTTGAGGAGCAGCGTGAGGTTCCTGCGCTCCAGGATCGGGTGCACGTAGGCGGTCGAGGCGCTCGACCGCTGGTTGTTCTTCTCCGGGTGGTACGCGATGGAGAAGAAGCCCACGCCGTCCTGGAACGGCTTCGCGTTGAAGTTGTCGATCTCCGGGACGCCGGTGGCCTCCTGGGCGGCGGCCACGAAGTCCTGGGCGATCGGGTTCCGGTCCTTCTCCACCACCGGGATGATGTTGAGCTGGACCTTGTCCCAGTACGGGCCGAGCGCGTCCCACGTCCAGCCGTGGCCCCAGTCGTCGAGGTCCTGCGGCAGCGGCTGGAAGCAGATCAGCGTGTTGTGGCTGGAACACCCGCCGAGCACCTTCGCGCGGCTGTGCCGGATGTGCGAGTTGCCGCGCGGCTGCTCGACCGTCGGGTAGTCGTAGTCGTACTCGGTCTCGAGCAGGTTGATCCAGTTGCGCAGGTTCAGGATCTTCTCGTCGCCGACGTCGGACGGACCGCCCTCGATGACCGCGACCGTGACGTTCTCGTCTTCGGTGAGCCGTGCCGCGAGCACGCAGCCCGCTGTTCCGCCGCCGACGATCACGTAGTCATATGCGGTCACTGGGTGGAGTCCTTTCGCGCGAACCAGTTTTGGGCTTCAGGCTTGAGGTTCTGGTACACGTGCTTGGGCTCGGTGTACTCGTGCAGGCCCGCGGTGCCGAGTTCGCGGCCGACCCCGGAGCGCTTGAAGCCGCCCCACTCGGCCTGCGGCAGGTAGGCGCCGAACTCGTTGACCCAGACCGTGCCGTGGCGCAGCTTCTTCGCGACGCGCTGCGCCTTCTCCAGGTCCTGGCTCCAGACACCGCCGGCGAGGCCGTACTCGGTGTCGTTGCCGAGCATGATCGCCTCGTCCTCGGTGCTGAAGCGCTCGGCGGTGATGATCGGGCCGAACGTCTCGTCCTGGACCAGCTTCATGTCCCTGGTGCAGTCCGCGTAGACGGTGGGGCGGAAGAAGAAACCGTTCTGCAGCTCGGGTTCGTCCGGCCGCTTGCCGCCGGCCTTGAGGGTCGCGCCCTCCTGCTTCGCCACCTCGACGTAGCTCTCGACCTTCGCGCGGTGCTCGGCGGAGACGAGCGGCCCGGACTCGGTGTCCTCGTCGAAACCGTTGCCCAGCTTGATGAGATCGGTCCGGCGCGCGACCTCGTGCACGAAGTCGTCGTAGATGTCGGTGTGCACGATCAGGCGCGTGCCCGACGAGCAGACCTGGCCCGCGTGGAAGAACGCGGCGGTGAGCGCGTAGTCGACGGCGGTGTCGATGTCGGCGTCCGCGAACACGATGTTCGGGTTCTTGCCGCCGAGCTCGAGCGCGACCTTCTTCACGGTCTTCGCGGCCGACGCCATGATCCGCTGGCCGGTCGCGAGGCTGCCGGTGAACGAGATCAGGTCGACGTCGGGGTGCTCGGACAGCGGCGCGCCGACCTCAGGGCCGGTGCCGAGGACGAGGTTCGCGACGCCGTCGGGCAGCCCGGCCTCTTTGAGGAGCTCGAACAGCTTGATGGTGCTGAGCGGGGTGATCTCGCTGGGCTTGGCCACCAGCGTGTTGCCCGCCAGCAGCGCGGGCGCGATCTTCCAGGAGACCTGGAGCAGCGGGTAGTTCCAGGGGGCGATCATGCCGCACACGCCGACCGGTTCGTAGTCGACGCGGCTGATGACGTTCTCCGGCACGCCCTGGACGATCTTGGGGTGCAGCAGTCCGGCGAGGTTGCCGTAGTAGCGGAACACGGCGGCGACGTCGTCCACGTCGATGCGGCTCTCGACCAGCGTCTTGCCGGTGTCGAGCGTCTCGGTGCGGGCGATGTCCTCCTTGTCGCGCTCCAGGAGGTCCGCCACGTGGTTCAGCACGGCGGCGCGGTGCTCGGGGCTCGAGTGCTGCCAGTCGCCGTGGTCGAAGGCGTGGCGCGCCTTCGCGATCGCGGCGAGGGCCTGGTCGCGGGTCTGCTCCTCGACCTCGGTGATGACGCTCTGGTCGAAGGGGTTGATGATCTGCCGCACCGGCGACACGGACTGCCTCCCTGGTTCATGTGTCCACGAAGGACACTTGGGTGTATCCGGTCGCCGGCGGCGGTAAACCGTGACGACCGTTACTTGAGGTTCCGGCGGAGCCTCGTGAAAAGACGGGCGTTGCTCATGGCCACAATGCCAACAATGTCGTCCGGGTTCTCACCGTCTCGATAGGTCGCGACGAACTTCCTGTCCTCAACGGACCCATCTTCGATGCGAACGTCGTTCGTCGCCCGTCCGATGAACTGGATGCGCACGCCGTACTGGTCGGACCAGACATAACCGCCCGCGGTGTGCGTCGCGACGGTTTCTCCGGCGAGCAAGTTGCGCGTTGCAACCTGCGCCTGCTCGGTCGCGGACGTCCAGTGCTCGGCGCGATGTCCTGCGCAGTTCGCGACGTCGCCGACCGCGACGATGTTCTTCACGTTCGTCACGCCACCCGCGTCGCAGCGGACGCCGTTGTCGATGTTGACGGGACCGCCGGCCAACCAGTCGGTTGCCGGGCGTGTACCGATACCGGCGACGACGACGTCAGCATTGACCACACGTCCATCGGCGAGGTTGATTCCATGGTTGATTCCGCCGTCAACGTTGACTGAATCAACATTGACTCCGGTAATCAACGTTGATCCATGGTCGCCGTGCAGATGTCCACATGCACTGCCCATCTGTGCACCCAGTACACGTGTAAGAGGCGTGGGCAATGCTTCGACAACGGTGACGTCCTTGCCCAGTGCGCGTGCACTGGACGCGATCTCGGCCCCGATGAACCCGGCGCCGATGACGCCGATGTGCTGCGCGCTGCCGAACGCCTCGCGGAGCTTGACGGCATCGTCGAGGGTCCGCAGCACGTGCGTGCCGGGGATGGTGCGCGGCAGGCCGCCGGTCGCGATGACGAGACCGTCGGCCGCGAGGGTGGTGCCGTCGCTGAGCGCGACCTCCTGGGTGGAGAGCAGACCGGTCGCCTTGACGCCCAGGCGCCACTCGGCGTTGACGGCGTCGAGGTCCTCCTGGTCGGCGAGCGGTACGGCCTCGACCTTGCCGAGGAGGAAGTCCTTCGACAGCGGTGGCCGGTCGTAGGGGAGGTGGACCTCGTCGCCGACGACGACGATCCGTCCGTCGAACCCCTGCTGGCGCAGTGCCTGCGCCGACCTCAGCCCGGCGAGCGAGGCACCGATGATCGCGATCGTCTTCACGCCACGTCCTTGTTCACTTCGACATCGACATAGACCACTCCATCCTCCACAAGAACCGGATAGGTCCTCACCGGTCTTTTGGCGGGCAGACACGTGGGCACGCCGGTGCGAAGGTCGAAGCTCGCGGCGTGCAGCGGGCACTCGACGAAGCACCCCTCCAGCCAGCCCTCGCTGAGCGAGGCGTCCTGGTGGGTGCACGTGTCGTCGATGGCGTAGAGGGCGCCGTCGACGTTGAAGAGGGCTATCGGCGCGTGAGGGCCGACGATGCGAACCGCCTCCCCTGGGGGCAGGTCCACGAGAGCGCAGGCGCGGATCATCGTCGGCCTCCGTTGCGTAACACGGCACACGTTCCGAATGACGCAACACAATGTGAGCCTCGCGCGACCCGCCGTCAAGAGTCCAGCCGGTTGTTTTGCCTGTCGATTACTGTTGCGCGATGAGCAACTCCGACTCGGCAGCTCAGGTGCAGTCCGTGGACAGAGCCATCAGCGTGCTCGAACTCCTGGCCCAAGGCGAGGCCGGTATCACCGAGATCGCCGGTGAGCTGGGCGTGCACAAGTCCACGGTGTCCAGACTCGTCTCCGTGCTGGAGTCGCGTGGCCTCGTCGAGCAGCTCGGGGAAAGAGGCAAGTACGCCATCGGTTTCGGGGTCGTGCGCCTGGCGGGCGCGGCGACCGGCCGGATGGACCTGACCAAGCTCGGCCAGCCCGTCTGCCAGACCCTCGCCGACTCGTTCGGCGAGACCGTCAACATCGCCGTGCACGACGCCGGCGTCGCCATCAACATCACCCAGGCCCGCGGCTCCGCGGCCGTCTCGGCGGTGAACTGGATCGGCCAGCGAACGCCCCTGCACGCCACCTCGTCCGGCAAGGTCCTGCTCGCCTACCTGCCCACCGCCGAACGCACGCGCCTCGCGTCGCTACCGCTCGACGCCTACACCGAGAACACGGTCGTGGAAGCCGCACGGCTGCTCACGGAACTGGAGGACGTGGCGGCCAAGGGCTACGCGGCGTGCTTCGAGGAGCTCGAACTGGGGCTGCACGCGGTGGCCGTCCCGGTCCGCGGGCACCGGGGCGAGGTGGTGGCGGCGATGAGCGCGTCCGGGCCGTCGTACCGGCTGTCGCGGGAACGGGTCGAGGAGATCGTGCCGGCGATGTCGACGGCGGCGCAGGAGCTCTCGGCCCAGCTGGGTTACTTCGCGGGCTGATCCCAGATCGGGACCCAGCCCCAGTCGGAGAGATCCGTCCAGGACGTGCGGAGGCGTTCGGCGAGTGTGCCGCCGAACGCCATCGACGACTCGTGCGAGGCGTAGGCGATCCAGTCGAGCGAGTCGTCGGTCCAGATGCCCTCGGCGCCGGTGTAGGCGAGCTCGACGGCGTCGAGGTCCAGGAGGGAGCCGGGGTCGCCGTGCTCCCGGATCTCGACCACGCGGTGCAGGCCCATGTCCACGAGGGCGTCGTAGACCAGTTCGAAGCCACCGGCGTCCCACATCGCGTCCGCGCTGACGACGAGCACGTCCTCCGGCACGTCCTCGGTGATCAGCGGGTGCCACATGGTCACCTGCGTGCCCCACCGCGCCGCCAGCCGGCCGCGCCACCGCTCCACCTCCTCATCGCTGAACGCGCGGCGGTAGGGCAGCGGCTCGACGGTGAGGTCCTTCGCGTTCAGCCAGCTCCTGATCGACGCGCGGAACAGGTCGCGTTCCGCCGCGGTCGCCTCGGCCTCGATCGGGTGGAGGCCGGTGGTGAACACCGACTGGGCCGTCGACGCGGCGGTCGACAGAGCGGCGGCGAGGCGGTCCGGCGGCGGCAGGTCGTCGGGATCGAGGCGCTCGACCTCCAGCAGCATCGCGGCCACGACGTCGTACCCGGGGAAGATCCGCTTGGCCTCGTCGGTGTGGTCGAGGCCGCGCCTGCCGTCGTCCGGCAGCGCGGCGTACTCGGCGTGCAGCTTTCCGTTGCGGCTCATCAGGTACCTGCGCGCCATCGTGTGCAGGGTCGCGGACTCCATCCGCCGATGATGCGTCACGGTTCGCGGCCGAAGCTCCTGATTTATCCGGTTTCACGGACCGTCGCGTGCTGATCGCGCGAACGGCGGTATTGACAGCCGGGCGCGCTGGCCGCAACTTGTTGCTGATAGCGGAACAGGTTCTGTTACCCGCAACTGTGGCGAAGGGGTGTCCTGATGCCTGGTGAAGTGCCTCGCGTGGTGCTCGTGGGGGCGGGGATCGTCGGATGCGCGCTGGCCGACGAGCTCACCGAAAGAGGCTTCACCGACGTCACGGTGCTCGACCAGGCGGCAGGTCTCGCGGTCGGCGGGTCGAGCGGGCACGCTCCCGGCCTGGTGTTCCAGACCAACTCGTGCCGCAGCATGACGTCGTTCGCCCGCTACACCGTCGACAAGTACACCGCGCTGGGCTGCTTCGACCAGATCGGCGGCCTGGAGATCGCGACCTCGCCGGAACGCCTGAACGACCTCGGCCGCAGGCACGGCTGGGCCACGTCGTGGGGTGTCGAGAGCCGGCTGATCGACGCGGACGAGGTGGCGCGGCTGCACCCGTTGCTGGACCGCGACCAGCTGCTCGGCGGGTTCCTGATCCCGAGTGACGGCCTCGCGGCGCCGGTCAGGGCCGCCGAGATCCAGGCGGGACGGGCGATCCAGCGCGGGGCGCGGTTCGTGTTCGGGCAGAAGGTCGTCGCGGTCGAGACGGCCGGCGACCGGGTCACGGGCGTGCGGACCGAGACGGACGTGTTCGGCGCCGACATCGTCGTCTCGTGCGCGGGCATGTGGGGGCCGGTGCTGGGCGAGATGGTCGGGCTGACCGTGCCGCTGGTGCCGATGGCGCACCAGTACGTGTTCACCGGGTCGCTCAACGCGGACGCCGAGGCGTTGGCGCGGCAGCCGATCCTGCGGCACCAGGAAGCCGACCTGTACTTCCGCTCGCACGGCAAGGCGCTCGGCATCGGCGCGTACGGGCACAAACCGATGCCCATCGCCGCACGCGACATCACCGCGTCCGAGCTGCCGTTCACCAAAGAGGACTTCGAGCCGTCCTGGGAGGCGGCGGTCGAGCTGATCCCGTCGCTCGCCGAGGCCGGCGTGGACCACGGCTTCAACGGCCTGTTCTCGTTCACCAGCGACGGGATGCCGTTGCTGGGCGAACATCCCGGGCTGAAGGGCTTCTGGGTCGCCGAGGCCGTGTGGATCACGCACTCCGCCGGGGTCGCGCGGTCGATGGCCGAGTGGATCGTGGACGGACAGCCCGAGCTGGACCTGCACTCGAGCGACCTCAACCGGTTCGAGCAGGTGCAGCTGGCGCCGGACTACGTGCTGGAACGCAGCTGCCAGAACTTCGTCGAGGTCTACGACCTGCTGCACCCGTTGCAGCCCATGGAAAGCCCGCGGCCGATCCGCACCAGCCCGTTCTACGGCCGGCAGCAGCAGCTCGGCGCGTTCTTCCTGGAGGCGTCCGGCTGGGAGCGTCCGCACTGGTACGAGGCCAACGCGGACCTGCCCGAGGTCGCCGAGGTGCCCGCGCGCAACGAATGGGCGAGCCGCTACTGGTCCCCGATCTGCGGGGCCGAGGCACTCGTGACGCGCAAGCGGGTCGCACTGTTCGACATGACCCCGTTGAAACGGCTGGAGGTCAGCGGGCCGGGAGCGCTGGAGTTCCTGCACCGCATGACCACCAACAACCTCAGGCGCAAGCCCGGCGCGGTCGTCTACACGCTGCTGCTGGACGAACAGGGCGGCGTGCGCAGCGACCTCACCATCGCGAGGCTTGACGCCACGACGTTCCAGGTCGGCGCCAACGGCAACCTCGACCTCGACTGGCTCACCCGGCACGCGCCCGACAACGTGTTCATCCGGGACATCACGGCCGGAACGTGCTGCATCGGCCTGTGGGGCCCGCTCGCCCGCGATCTGGTCAACGACCTCCCGCACACCCTCGACGTCGGCAAGGGCTACTTCACGGCGCAGAAGGCGTTCATCAAGAACGTCCCGGTGACCGCGCTGCGACTGTCCTACGTGGGCGAACTGGGCTGGGAGCTCTACACCACCGCGGACCTCGGCCCGAAGCTGTGGGACACGCTCTGGGAGGCCGGGCAGCGGCACGGCGTCATCGCGGCCGGGCGCGGCGCGTTCAACAGCCTGCGCCTGGAGAAGGGCTACCGGTCGTGGGGCACGGACGTCACGACCGAGCACGACCCGTTCGAGGCGGGCCTGGGTTTCGCGGTGCGCCAGGACAAGGAGTTCCTCGGCAAGGGTTCGCTGCACAACCTGACGTCCACCAAGAAGCTCACCTGCCTCACCATCGACGACCCGCACAGCGTCGTGCTGGGCAGCGAACCCGTGTTCCACCAAGGGGAACCGGTCGGGTACGTCACCAGCGCCGCCTACGGCTACACGACCGGCCTCAACATCGCCTACGCCTGGCTGCCCAGCGAGATCGAGGACGAGGTCGAGATCGAGTACTTCGGACAGCGCGTCACCGCCCGCCCGGCGGCCGAACCGCTGTTCGATCCCGAGATGAAGCGGCTGCGCGGATGACCTACGACGTCATCGTGATCGGGCTCGGCGGCATGGGCAGCGCCGCCGCGTACCGGCTCGCGCAGCGCGGGAAACGCGTGCTGGGGCTGGAGAAGTTCACACCCGCCCACGCCAGGGGCTCGAGCCACGGCGGCTCGCGGATCACCCGCCAGGCCTACATCGAGGACCCCGCCTACGTGCCGTTGATGCTGCGCGCCCACGAGATGTGGGACCAGATCGAGCACGACAGCGGAGAGCACGTCTTCCACCGCGTCGGCGGCCTCGTCGTCGGCCCCCAGGACAGCGGCGCCATCACGGGTAGCCGGGCGAGCGTCGAGCAGTTCGGTCTGAAACACGAGCTGCTCGACGCGTCCCAAATCCGTGCGCGCTTCCCGGCACTCCACCCGTTGGACGACGAGGTGGGCCTGTACGAACCCGGTGCGGGCTTCGTGGTGCCTGAGACGTCCGTGGCGGCTCATCTCAAGCTCGCCGAACGGGCAGGCGCCGAACTCCACTTCGAGGAGCCGGTGACGCACTGGGAGCCCGGCAAGGTCACCACCCCGCTCGCGACCTACGAGGCCGGCCACGTCGTCGTCTGCCCTGGGCCGTGGGCGCCGGAACTGCTGGCACGCCTGGGAGTCCCGTTCGAGATCGAACGACAGGTGCAGTACTACTTCACCCCGGCCGAGAGCCTCGCGGGCTACCCGATCTACATCTGGGACCGCGCCGACGGCACGATGTTCTACGGCTTCCCCGAGCACGACGGCGCGGTGAAGGTCGCGTTCCACACCGGCGGCGAGATCTGCACGCCCGAGACGATCGACCGCACCGTGCACGCCCACGAGGTCGAGGCGATCACCAACGCCGTCGCCTCGCCCATGCCCACTGTCGCCGGCACGTTCCAGCGGGCCGCGACCTGCATGTACACCAACACCGCCGACCGGCACTTCGTGATCGCCCGTGACGAGGGCGTGACCGTGGCGTGCGGTTTCTCGGGGCACGGGTTCAAGTTCGCGCCCGTCGTCGGCGAGATCCTCGCCGACCTCACGATCGACGGGGCCACGCGGCACCCGATCGCCCTGTTCGACCCTGCTCGCTTGAGAGGCGGAGCATGACCGGCAGCCTGATCTCCACCCTGGAGGGCCGCTACTACACCGATCCCGCGATCTTCGCGCGGGAACAGGCCTCCATCTTCGAGAAGATGTGGTTCTGCGCGGTCCGGTCGGCGGACCTGCCGAACGCCGGCGACTTCCGCACGGTGCAGGTCGGGCGGGAGAGCGTGCTCATCGCGCGGGACCGCAAGGGCGCCCTCAACGCGTTCCTGAACGTCTGCCGGCATCGCGGCGCGCGCATCTGCGTCGAGGAGTCCGGAACGGTCAAGCGGGCGTTCCAGTGCCCTTACCACGCCTGGACGTACGCGTTGGACGGAAACCTGATCGCCGCACCCAATCTCACCTCTATGCCGGACGTCGATCGCGTTGAGTACGGGCTCGCGAAGGTGCACCTGCGCGAGTGGCTCGGATACGTGTGGGTGAACCTCGCCGACGAACCTCCGAGCTTCGAGGACGACGTGCTGAGCGCCGTCACCGAACGTTTGGGAACGCTCGAAGGGATCGACGGCTACGAGATCGACCAGCTGTCCGTGGGCCGCCGCATCACCTACGACGTGAAGGCCAACTGGAAGCTGATCATCGAGAACTTCATGGAGTGCTACCACTGCGCGACGATCCACCCCGAGCTCACCGAGGTGCTGCCGGAGTTCGCGGACGGCTACGCGGCCCAGTACTACGTCGGGCACGGCGCCGAGTTCGGTGAGGAGATCCAGGGTTTCACCGTGGACGGCAGCGAGGGGTTCGAGAAACTCTCCGCCCTGGAAGAGGAACGCGACAGGAAGTACTACGCGATCACGATCAAACCGCAGGTGTTCATCAACCTCGTGCCGGACCACGTGATCCTGCACCGCATGTACCCGATGGCCGCGGACAGGACGATCGTCGAGTGCGATTGGCTCTACGCCAAGGAAGTCGTGGACACCGGCCGTGACGTCTCTCGCTCGGTCGAGCTGTTCCACCGGGTGAACGAACAGGACTTCGAAGCCTGCGAGCGATGCCAGCCTGCCATGGCTTCGCGCGCCTACGCGCACGGCGGAGTGCTGGTGCCTTCGGAGCACCACATCGGCGGTTTCCACGCCTGGCTCGTCCAGAAACTGGAATCAGCCGACTAGGGGATCGACGGGTCACCCGTGCACGCGAAAGCTTGCACGGGTGATGGAGCATAACGACTTCATGCTCCCGGATGGGGAGCACGACCTCCTCCGCCGCATCAGGCTGCTGGCCGAGCGGGCGGAACGGACGGCGCACAACAGGTCCAACTTCGTGGGGCCACCGCCGTCGCAGGAGCATCTCGACATCCTGGCCGAGATCAGAGCTCTCTCCGAGGAGATGACCACCGCGACGGCCACCGAAGCGAGACGGGCCGGGGCGTTGCCCCGACCCGCCAGACCGGCGGACGATCTCGTCGTCCCCGGGATGTTGTAACCGTCAGCGGCGCTGTCCGCGCACCATCTTCACGAGGCCCTTCATCGACTCCTCGAGACCGGAGCCGAACGGGTTGTCGTGCACCAGGTACGTCCACGTCGAACTCGGGCGCTTCACCCCGGCGTCGGCGAGGTCGTAGCCGTCGTCGGTGATCTTGGCCGCCTCGTACTTCTCGGTGGTGAGCTCCCACGACTCCGGCACGATCTTGTTGAACGCCGGGATGGCCTCGCGGTGGAACTCGTCCAGCGGGTTCTGCCGCGCCAGCGCGCGCAGGTGGATGCCCTCGCGCAGGTCCGACAGGAACGTCAGGTGGTGCGTCCACAGGTCGTCGAGGAAGAACAGCGTGATCTTGCGGGCGGCCTCGGAGGCCACCTCGTCGGACACGCCCTCCTTCTCTCCGACCTTCTCGAACGCCGCGTCCGTCGTGAGCACGACGTCGCGGTGCCGCAGCAGGATGTCGCGCTGGTGCTCGATGAGCTTGTTGTAGCGCCAGGTGTTGCGGTGGATCTCCAGGTTCACGCCCTCGGCCACGCGCTGCGCGTGCTCGAAGGTGTGCAGCAGGCCCTTGTCGTGCACGCGACCGTCGTTGTCCACTTCGGACGGGTCCTCGGCGTCCGGCGCGTACTGCGTGATCAGCTCGTCCTGCATGGACGAGAAGAACACCGAGCCGCCGGGGTCGCCCTGACGTCCGGCGCGGCCGCGCAGCTGGTCGTCCAGGCGGGACGACGAGTGCCGGCCGGAGCCGATCACGTACAGGCCGCCGAGCTCGGCGATCCGGTCGTGGTCCTCGCCCTCGTGGCCGCCGAGGCGGATGTCCGTACCGCGACCGGCCATCTGCGTGGAGACCGTGATGCGCTGGTACGAGCCCGCGTCCGCGATGATCGACGCTTCCTCGGCGTCGTTCTTCGCGTTCAGCACCACGCACTCGATGTCCGCGGCGCGCAGCTTCGACGAGATGCGCTCGGACTCGGCGACGTCGAGCGTGCCGACGAGGATCGGGCGGCCCGACTCGTGGACCGTCTTGATCTCCTCGACGATCGCGTCTTCCTTCTGCTCCAGCGTCGCGTAGAGGCGGAAGTGCTCGTCCTCGCGGATGTTCTGCTTGTTCGGCGGGATCACGAGCACCTCGAGCTCGTAGAACTCCCGCAGCGTCTCGGCGACGGCCACGGCAGTACCGGTCATGCCGCACCGCGTCGGGTAGCGCGAGAGCAGCGCCTGCACCGTCATCGAGTCGAGGATCTCGCCGGACTCGGTCGTCTGGACGTTCTCCTTGGCCTCGACCGCGGCCTGCAGGCCGTCCGGCCAGCGCTGGAGCTTCGCGACACGGCCACGCGTGTCGTTGATCAGGTGCACCTTGCCGTCACGCACGATGTAGTCAACGTCGCGGTGCAGCAGCACCTGCGCGTGCAGCGCCACGTTGACCTTCGACAGCGTGGACGTGACGTGCTCCTGCGAGTACAGGTCGATCTCGCCGAGCGCGCGCTCGACGGCCTCGGAGCCCGCACCCGTGAGGAACACGTTGCGCTCCTCGTCGTCGACCTCGTAGTGCAGCTCCTGCCGCAGCCGCTTCACCAGGTCGGCGATGACGGGGTCGGCCGCCTCCGCGCTGGTCGAGCCGGCGAGCACGAGCGGCACGCGCGCCTCGTCGACGAGCACCGAGTCGGCCTCGTCGATGAGCGCCACCTGCTGCTCGGGGACGATCAGGTCCTCCTCGCGGGTGACGATCCGGTCGCGCAGGATGTCGAAGCCGATCTCGCTGACCGGCGCGTACGTGACCTCGCACTGGTAGGCCTCGCGGCGCTCCTCGGCCTTCGAGCTGCCGTTGATCCAGCCGACGCTGACGCCCAGGAGCGCGTACAGCGGCCCCATCCACTCGGCGTCGCGCTGGGCGAGGTAGTCGTTGACGCTGACCACGTGGACGCGCTTGCCCTTGATCGCGAACCCGGCCGCGGCCATGGCGCCCGCGAGCGTCTTGCCCTCACCGGTCGCCATCTCGACCACGAGCCCGCTCAGCATGCCCAGCGCACCGAGCACCTGGACGTCGAACGGACGTTGCCCGATGGCGCGCTCGGCCGCCTCACGCGTGAGGGCGACGAGCTCGGTGTCCGTGCTCTCCTCGCGCAGCTTCTTGGCGTGGGCCGTGAGCTCCTCGTCGCTGAACGCCTTGAAGGCGTCCGCGTGTTTCTCCACGTCCGAGAGCAAGGCCTGGAACGGTGCGAGGTCGACAGAGCCCGGTTTCTGCGCGAACCTGCGCATCCGCTGCTTCAAGCGCGCCATGAGAGTGGTCACGACGCGCCAACGTACGGCATCGGCTCCAGGTTCCGCAGAGGTCTTGACTGTGAAGGCCCGATTCATCCCTTAGGTCGGGCCTTCACAGCCCCTGATCAGGCCCGTTCCGGCTGGTGGGTCTCCGGCAGCTTGATTACCGACACGAGCGTGCACAGGCCCATGACCAGCAGGAACGCCGACACGGACATCGACGTGCCGGTCGCGCCCAGCAGTGCCGTCATCACGAACGGCGTGCCGCCGCTGACCAGGATCGACGCCAGCTGGTACGCGAGAGAGGCACCCGAGTACCGCACGTGCGGCTCGAACAGTTCACCCAGGTAGGCGGCGATCGGCCCGTACACGAGAGAGGAGGCGATGCCACCGACCGTGGACGCGATGAACAGCATCACGAGCGAGCCCGTGTCCACGAGCAGGAAGTACGGGAACGCCCACACGATCAGTCCGACGGTGCCCGCGATGATCAGCGGCCGGCGTCCCAGACGGTCGCTCAGGTGCCCGGCGTAGAGGATCACCGGGATGCTCACCAGCGACGACAGCAGGCTCACGACCAGCACCGACTCGCGACTCAGGCCGAGCGTCGTGGTCGCGTACGACAGCACGCCCGCGATCGACACGTAGAAGATGGCGTTGGACGCGAACATCAGCCCCGCGCCGAGCAGGATCGGCTTGCGGTGCGTCCTGAGCGCCTCCTTCAGCGGTGCGTGGGTAACCGCCGGTGCGTTCGCGCGGCGTTCCTGCATCTCCTTGAACACCGGGCTGTCCTCGACCTTGAGCTGGATGAACAGCACCACGGGGAAGAGGAGCGCGCTCGCCAGGAACGGCACGCGCCAGCCCCACGACGCGAAGGCCTCCGGCGAGAGAGACGTCGTCGCACTGATGAACGCGACGTTGCCCAGCAACACGCCGATCGGCACACCGGCCTGCCCGAACGTGCCCGCGAAGCCCCTCTTGCGAGGCCCCGCCGACTCCGTGAGCAGCAGGACGACACCGCCCCACTGCCCGCCGACCGCGATGCCCTGCAGGAACCGCAGCAACACGAGCAGCAGGGGCGCGCCGACACCGAGCGTCGCCGTCGTCGGCAGCAGTCCGATGAGGAACGTCGCCCCGGCCATCAACGCCAGGCAGATCACCAGCGCCGGCTTGCGGCCGACCTTGTCACCGACGTGCCCGAACACCAGGCCGCCGATCGGGCGCGCGATGAAGCCCGCCCAGAACGTGCTGAAGCTGAGCAGCAACGCCACGATCGGCGTCGCCTCGGGGAAGAACAACTTGGGGAACACCAGGGCCGCGGCTGTCGCGTAGATGAAGAAGTCGTACCACTCCAGGCTGGACCCGACGAGTCCAGCCGCCATGAGCCTGCGCAGGGTCTTCTTTTCCGCAGGGGCGACACTGACCACGGAAACTCCTCACCACGTGTCGATGAACGGGCGTTTCTTCCCTTGTCGGCGGGAAGCTGAGGGGGCCAGCGCCGTGGCGATCCAGCGGCGCGTGTCGGCCGGGTCGATCACGTCGTCGATCTCGAAGACCGAGGCGACGTTGAGGGCTTTGCCGTGCTCGTAGGCCATCGCGACCATCTGCTCGTAGCGCCGGCGGCGTTCTTCGGGGTCCTGGATGGCGTCCAGTTCCTTCTTGAAGCCGAGCTTGATGGCGCCTTCGAGGCCCATTGGGCCGAACTCGCCGGTGGGCCAGGAGATGGCGAACTGGGGGACTTTGAGGCTGCCCGCGGCCATCGCCTGCGCGCCGAGTCCGTAGGCCTTGCGGAGGACGACCAGTCCGAAGGGGACGGTCAGGTTGGCGCCCGTCACGACCATTCTGGTGAGGTGGCGGACGGTGGCGGTGCGTTCGGCTTCGGGGCCGACCATGAAGCCCGGGGTGTCGGTGAGGCTGACGACCGGGAGGTCGAAGGCGTCGGCGAGTTGGAGGAAGCGGGCGCACTTGTCGGCGGCGTCGGCGTCGATGGCGCCGCCGTTGACCTTCGGGTCGTTGGCGATCAGCGCGATGGGGCGGCCTTCGACACGGATCAGCGCGGTGACGATGGCCTTGCCGAAGCCGGCGCGCAGTTCGAGGACCGAGTCGGTGTCGGCGAGGGTGTCGATGACGGTGCGGATGTCGTAGGCGCGGAGGCGGTTCTCGGGGATCGCGTGGCGGAGCAGGCGCTGGTCTTCGCAGGACCACTCAGCCGTCGAGTCCTGGAAGTACGAGAGGTACTTCTTCGCCACCGCGACGGCCTCCTCCTCCGAGGTCACCGCGATGTCCACCACGCCGTTGGGCACCTGCACGTCCAGCGGCCCGATGTCCTCCGGCCGGAACACGCCCAGCCCGCCGCCCTCGATCATCGCCGGGCCGCCCATGCCGATGTTCGCGCCCTCCACCGCGATGATCACGTCACACGTGCCCAGCAGCACCGCGTTGCCCGCGAAGCACCTCCCCGCCACCACGCCCACCAGCGGCACCTGGCCGCTGAGCTGCGCGAACGCGTGGAACGAGCCGCAGTCGAGGCCGCTCACCATGCTGTGGTCGGTGTCGCCGGGCCGTCCGCCGCCGCCCTCGGCGAACAACACCACCGGCAGGTTCTCTTGCTGCGCCAACGCGAAGAGGCGGTCCTTCTTCTGATGGTTGCGCAGGCCTTGGGTTCCGGCGAGCACCGCGTAGTCGTAGGACATCGCCACGACCCGTGAGCCGTTCACGACGCCGATGCCGGCGACGAGACCATCTGCGGGCGTGCGTTCGATCAGGTCCGGCAAAGACCGCCGCTGACGTTGCGCCGCGATCGCGAGCCCGCCGTACTCGACGAACGAGGAGCAGAGGTCGGCGATGTTCTCCCTGGCCGTCCGCCCGCCCCGCGCGTGCCGTCGCGCCTCGGCCTCCGGGCGCGCGAAGTCGTGCCGCGCCAGCACCTCGGCCAGATCCGGCCGGACGTGCGACGGGTCCACCGAAATGACGTCCTCAGTGGACTCGCCGGCGCCGGAGGCGAGCACCTGGCCCTCGGCCACCGTGTCGCCCACCGACACCAGCACCGTGCCGGACACGCGCACGACGTGCTGCATCTTCATCGCTTCCAGCACGACGGAGTCCTCGGACACCGCCACCACCGTCCCGGCCAGCGGGGCGAGCTGACCGGAAACCGGCTCGTCGGCGATGAAGTCCGTGGTGGCGCCGACGATGTCCTGGGTCAGCAACCCGCGCAAGAACTCCAGGTTGGTGGAGACGCCGGACACCGAGAACTCGCCCAACGCCCGTCGCGCCCGGTTCAGGGCCACGTCCAGGTCCTCGCCGTGCACGACGAGCTTCGCCAGCAGGCCGTCGTAGGCGGTCCCGACCCGGTAGCCGACGTACCCGTGCGTGTCGACGCGCACCCCGGGCCCGGCCGGCAGCCCGAAGGCCGACAGCACTCCGCCAGAGGTCTGGTTCAGCCGCACCTGCACGGCCGCACCGCGATCCAACGGCGTGTAGTCGACGTCGCCGCCCCAGGCCAGCAACAACTGCGTCCGGACGAGGTCCACTCCGGACACCATCTCGGTCACCGTGTGCTCGACCTGGAGTCGCGGGTTGACCTCCAGGAACGCCCACGAGTCTCCGGACACCAGGAACTCCACCGTGCCGACCCCGGTGAACACGGCAGCGGAGGCCAGCGAGACAGCGGCGGAGTGCAACGCCTTGCGCAGCACCGGGTCCAGCAGGGGAGCGGGCGCGATCTCCACGACCTTCTGGTGCCGGACCTGCAACGAGCAGTCGCGGTCGCCGATCACCGAGGTGCCGACGAGCTGCACCTCGATGTGCCGCGCGGCGGGCATCAACCGTTCCAAGTAGACGTCCCCGACGCCGAACGCCGCCAGCGCCTCGGCCCGGCAGGCCTCCACGGCGTCGTCCAGTTCGGCGGCCGAGTGCACGGCCCGCATGCCCTTGCCGCCACCCCCGGCGACGGCCTTCACCATGACCGGGAAGGAGCCCGGCTCGGCGTCCAGGACCGGAATCCCCAGTGAGGCAGCGAGTTCTCGTGCTCGCCGCTTGTCACCGAGCAACTCCAGAACGTCAGCGGAAGGCCCGACGAAGGTGAGTCCGGCGGCGGAACACGCCCGAGCGAAAGAAGCGTTCTCGGACAGGAATCCCCACCCCGGATGCACCGCGACGCACCCCTCGGCAGCGTCCAGCAACTGCGAGACGTCCAGGTACGGCGACGGTCCGACCAAAGGAACGGCACGGTCGGCGAGCGACACGTGGAGCGAGGAAGCGTCGTCCTCCGCATACACCGCCACGGTGCGAATCCCCAGGTCAGCCGCAGCGCGCAGCACGCGGACGGCCACCTCACCCCGGTTGGCGACGAGCAGCACGGGCAACCTCCTGAGCGACCGCTTAGTATGTGACGGCGGTCGCATGTTGCCATCTGAAGTCAACGGAAGTCCATACGGAACCGATCGGGGTGGTGAGGCGTCAACGGAACACTTCGCCGCAAACGGGCGATCCAGTTGGCAGACTCCCCGCAAACCGAAGGGCTCCAGGAGGCCGCAGTGGTGTTCAAGAGGATGATGCGCGCGTTCGGCGTGGGCGGGCCGACTGTCGACACGGTGCTGACGAACCCCAACGTCAGGCCCGGCGAGGTGCTGTCCGGCGAGGTGCGCATCGCGGGCGGCGACCACCCCGCCGAGATCGACCACGTCACGCTCGCGCTGCTCACCCGCGTCGAGGTCGAGAGCGGCGACAACGAGTACAACACCAACATGGAGTTCCACAAGTTCTCCGTGGGCCAGCGGATCATCGCCCAGCCGCACCAGAACCTGTCGCTGCCGTTCCAGGTGCCCGTGCCGCACGAGTGCCCGCTCAACGTCGTCGGCGGCATGCAGCTGTCCGGCATGCAGCTCGGCCTGCGCACCGAGCTCGAGGTCCGCGGCGCCGTCGACCCCGGCGACCTCGACCCCATCTGGGTGCACCCGCTGCCGTCGCAGGACGCCGTGCTCCAGGCGTTCGGGCACATGGGCTTCCGCTTCACCAAGGCGGACAACGAGAAGGGCCGCATCTACGGCGTGCCGCAGCAGCTGCCGTTCTACCAGGAGATCGAGTTCTACCCGCCGCCGCAGTTCGCCGGCCGCCTCAAGCAGGTCGAGCTGACGTTCGTCACGACCCCGCACGAGCTGCACGTGATCCTGGAGGCCGACAAGCGCGCCGGCCTGCTGCGCTCCGGCGGCGACGCCTACGGCCGGTTCGCCGTCTCGCACCAGCAGGCGGTCGGCACCGACTGGACCGCGACGATCAACCAGTGGATGGCGCAGGTCTCCGGCAGCCGCTGGTAACCCGAACGGATCATGGCGTTACGCCTCGCGCTGCACGATGTGTCCTCTGAAGGGATGATCTCGGCCAAGATCCGAAATCATCGCGGAGGAGGCGGTCATGGGCATCGGCAGCATCATCGGTGCGCTCGTCATCGGTCTGATCCTGGGCGTGCTCGGCCGGCTGTTCGCGCCGGGCAAGCAGAACATCCCGATCTGGCTGACCATCCTGGTCGGCATCGCGGCCGCGTTCGTCGGAACGTGGATCGCGCGACTGCTCGGCGTCGAGGACACCCGCGGCATCGACTGGATCGAGCTCATCGTCCAGATCGTGGTCGCCGCGGTCGGCGTGTCCCTGGTCGCCGGGCTGTACGGCAAGAAGTCGGTCAGTTAGGCCGGACCATCCGCAGGACGAGGTCGGCGTACATCGCGCCGATCTCGTCCGGGGTGCGCTTCCCGTCCGGGTGGTACCACCGCGCGACGTCGATGCACAGCGAGAGCACCGCCAGCGTCGCGCCCTTCAGGTCGGGCACGTCGAACACGCCCGCCTCCACGCCGTCCGAGATGAACGACCGCATCCGCTGCTCGATCTGCCGGCGCAGCTCCGCCACCTCCGCGTGGTGTTCAGGGGAGAGCGCGCCCAGCTCGTACTGCACCACCCGCGCCGTCGTGTGGAACTCAGCGTGCCAGCCCGCGAACGCCGCCACCGCGTTCTTCAGCCGCTCCACCGGCCCCTCGCCCTCGATGCCCGACAGCAGCGCGAGCGACGTCTCGTGGCCGACGAGCGAGATGTTGAACAGCAGCTCCTCTTTGGACCGGTAGTGGATGTACACGGCCGCCGGTGACATTCCGGCCAGAGAGGCGATGTCCCGGGTCGTCGTGGCGTGATATCCCTTGCCTGCGAACGCGTGGGCGGCCGCGATGAGCATCCGGCGGGCGGCGTCCGGGGTGACCGTGCGCCACGTCTCGTCGAGCAGCGCGAACCCGTCCAGTCCGGTCGTGGTCATCGGGCGGCTCCTCGCGTGTTGACAGGTGATGGATCGTACTGCACGCTAAGCGTGCGCTTAGCGCTAAGCAACCGCTTAGTATGGAGGTTAGTCGTGCAGCGGACGCTGTTCAACGAGGATCACGCCGCGTTCCGGGAGTCGGCGAAGGCGTTCGTCGAGCGCACGATCACGCCGAACGTCGAGAAGTTCATCGAAGAGCGCGTGATCGACCGGGACGTGTGGCTGGAGGCCGGCCGCCAGGGCCTGCTGGGCCTCGAGATCCCCGAGGAGTACGGCGGCAGCGGCGCGAACGACTACCGCTTCAACACCGTCTTCGCCGAGGAGCTCTGCCGGGTCAACGCGGCGGTGGCGTCGTCGCTCGGCATCCACGGCGACGTCGTGGCGCCGTACCTCGTGGACCTGTGCACCGAGGAGCAGAAGCAGCGCTGGCTGCCCGGCATGTGCACCGGCGAGATCAAGACCGGCATCGCGATGACCGAGCCGTCCGGCGGCTCCGACCTCGCGGCCCTCAAGACCAACGCCGTCCGGGACGGTGACGACTGGATCCTCAACGGCTCCAAGACGTTCATCACCAACGGCTACACCGCCGACATGATCGTCGTCGCGGCCCGCACCGACCCGTCCAAGGGCGCGCGCGGCATCACGCTGTTCGCCGTCGAGACCGGCATGCCCGGCTTCGAGCGCGGCCGCAAGCTCGACAAGGTCGGCCAGCACCCGTCCGACACCGCGGAGCTGTTCTTCTCCGACGTGCGCCTGACCCAGGAGCACATGATCGGTGAGGAGGGCCAGGGCTTCATCTACATGATGGAACGCCTGCCGCAGGAACGGATCGGCGCCGCCATCTCGAACCTCGCGCACGCACAGGGCGTCTTCGACGAGACGCTCGAGTACGTCAAGGAGCGCAAGGCGTTCGGGCAGGCCATCGGCAAGTTCCAGCACAACAAGTTCCTGCTGTCCGAGCTGCGCACCAAGCTCGACGTCACGCAGGCGTTCGTGGACACGCTGACGATGCAGCACGTGCGCGGCGAGCTCAGCCCCGTCGAGGCGGCGCAGGCGAAGTACTGGAGCGCCGAGGTCGAGAACGACGTCATCGACGCCTGCGTGCAGCTGCACGGCGGCTACGGCTACATGACCGAGTACCGCGTCGCCCGCGCGTGGATGGACGCCCGCGTCACGAAGATCTGGGCGGGCTCCAACGAGATCATGAAGGAACTCATCGGCCGCGACCTGGGCCTGTAAGGAGAACGGCATGGCTGAAGCGGTCATCGTTTCCACGGCCCGGTCGCCGATCGGCCGTGCCCGCAAGGGTTCTCTCGCGTCACTGCGGCCGGACGACCTGGCCGCGCAGGTGGTCTCGGCCGCGCTGGGCGACATCCCGGCGTCCGAGATCACCGACCTGCACCTCGGGTGCGCCGAGCCGCAGGACGAGCACGGGCAGAACATCGCCCGCCGCGTCGCCGTGCAACTCGGGTACGACGGCCTGCCCGGCACGACGGTCAACCGGTTCTGCTCGTCGTCCGTGCAGACCGCGCGGATGGCCTTCCACGCCATCAAGGCGGGCGAGGGCAACGCCTTCATCTCCGCCGGCGTCGAGTGCGTCTCGCGGTACATGCACGCGGGCGCGCCTTCGTTCAACCCGCTGTTCGACGAGGCGCAGCAACGGACGTTGGACACGGCCGCGTCGAACGCGCCGTGGACCGACCCGCGCCTGGACGGCAAGCTCCCCGACTACTACATCGCGATGGGCCAGACGGCCGAGAACGTCGCGACGCAGCTGGGGATCTCGCGGCACGACCAGGACGAGTTCGGCGTGCGGTCGCAGAACCTCGCCGAGAAGGCGATCGCGGACGGGTTCTTCGCCCGCGAGATCACGCCGGTCACCCTGCCCGACGGCACGGTCGTCTCCACCGACGACGGCCCGCGCGCCGGCGTCACCTACGAGGCCGTGGCCGGGCTGAAGCCCGTCTTCCGGCCCGAGGGCACCATCACCGCGGGCAACTGCTGCCCGTTGAACGACGGTGCGGCCGCGGTCGTGATCATGAGCGACGTGCGGGCGCGCGAGCTCGGGCTGACCCCGTTGGCGCGCATCGTGTCCACGGGTGTCTCCGGGCTCTCGCCGGAGATCATGGGCCTCGGCCCGGTCGAGGCCACGAAGCAGGCGCTCGGGTACGCCGGTCTGTCCATTGCGGACATCGACCTGGTCGAGATCAACGAGGCGTTCGCGGTGCAGGTGCTCGGATCGCAGCGCGCGCTGGGCATCGACATCGACAAGCTCAACGTGCACGGCGGCGCGATCGCCCTCGGCCACCCGTTCGGCTCGACCGGCGCGCGGATCATGACGACGCTGATCAACGGCATGCAGGCGCGCGACGCCCAGTTCGGCCTGGAGACCATGTGCGTCGGCGGCGGTCAGGGCATGGCGATCATCCTGGAAAGGCTTTCGTAGCAATGGGAATCCTGGACAAGTTCCGCCTTGACGGGAAGGTCGCGATCGTCACCGGCGCGTCCTCGGGCCTCGGCGTCGCGTTCGCCAAGGGACTCGCGGAGGCAGGCGCCGACGTCGTGCTGGCCGCCCGGCGCGCGGACCGGCTGAAGGAGACGGCCGCGCTCGTCGAGGCCACCGGTCAACGCGCGCTGGTCGTGCAGGCCGACATCTCGCAGCCCGACGACTGCCGTGAGGTCGCCCGCCAGGCGGCCGAGTTCGGCACGGTCGGGGTGCTCGTGAACAACGCCGGTGTCGGCACGGCGGTGCCCGCCTCGCGGGAGACGCCCGAGCAGTTCCTCAGCGTCATGGACGTCAACCTCAACGGCGCCTACTGGATGGCGCAGGCGGCCGCCGCGGTCATGAAGTCCGGTGGATCGATCATCAACATCTCCAGCGTGCTCGGCCTCGTGACCGGCGGTATTCCGCAGGCCGCGTACTCGGCGTCCAAGGCGGGCCTGCTCGGCCTGACGCGGGACCTCGCGCAGCAGTGGACGGGCCGCAAGGGCATCCGCGTCAACGCGATCTGCCCCGGCTTCTTCGAGTCCGAGATGACCGAGCAGTACCCGCCGGGATACCTGGAGAAGATGCAGGCGGCGCTGCCATCCGGGCGAATCGGTGACCCGGAAGAACTAGCCGCGGCCGTTTTGTTCTTGGCCTCGCCCGCAGGCGGTTACGTTACCGGCGAGACGCTCGTCGTCGACGGTGGTGCCGTGATCGTCTGACTTCAGGGGGAGCCGTGCGGGAGCCCGAGTTCAAGATCGTCGACCCGCGAAGACGGTTCCTGCTGTGGTTCGTGCCGCCGTTGGCGGTGTTCGTGGCCGGGCTGGTGGTGTTGCTCGTTTCGGGGCACGTCACCGGCCCGTTCAAGTCTGTGACGGTCGTGCGGGCGCTCTTCGCCTCCAAGCGCGACTTCTTCCAGGACGAGCAGGTCAAGCGCATCCTGATGGCGCGCGGCTACCAGGTGCACGTGACGCCGATCGGGTCGCGGGACCTCGCCGAGAAGCCCGACCTCGACTCGTACCACTTCGTCTTCCCGTCCGGGCACGTGGCGAACGAGCACGTGAAGTCGCGCCGAGCTGGAAAGCACGTCGTGCCGTACCGGCCGTTCTTCACGCCGGTGGTGCTGGCGACGTTCCGCGAGTACGCCGAAGCGCTCGTCAAGGCGAAGGTCGCGAAAGCGCACGACACCACGAGTGACAAGCCGTACTACTACACCCTCAACGTGACCGAGTTCGCGAAGCTGAAGGACAGCCGGTGGAGCGACTACGGGCTGGCCAACGAGAACCGGATCATCGCCCAGTCGCCGGACCCCTGCAAGGCGTACTCCGGCGCGACGCTCGTCGGTTTCTTCGCCACCGCCCTCGGTGACGGGCCACCGGCGACCGTCGAAGCCGCCGAGGAACTGGCCCGCAAGGTCAAACCTCACGTCGACGCCCAGGGGCAGGCCGGCGAGGACATGGCCCCCAAGTACTTCGTGCCCGAGGGCCGCACGCACGCCGTGATCGCGGTGATCTACGAGCACCAGTACATCGCGTACCAGTTGCGGCAGAAGACCTTCGACAGCGAACGCGTCCTGCTCTACCCGACCAAGCAGCACCAGAGCACGCCCGAGCTGATCTCGTTCACCCCCGAGGGCGACCGCATCGGCGAGCTGATGATGAACGACCCGGACCTGCGTCGCCGCGCCGTCGAACTCGGCTTCCACTCGCTCGGCTGGAACGGCGAGACCGGCGCCGACTTCGGCGCTCACATCACCGGCCGCGGCCTGCCGGAGCCCCCGGCGGGAGAGATGGGCAGGGTGGAACTGCCCAAAGCCGAGCTCTTCGAGCGCATGCTCGACGTCGTCGGCGACTGCAAATGAGGCTGCTGGCGCTGGTGGTGCTGCTCGTGCTGACGGCGTGCACGTCCAGCACGCCGCCGCCCGTTCGGCTGAAGATGCTCGCGAGCACGGAGCTCGCCGACCTCGGCCCCGTGCTGGCGGACCTGAAGCGCGCCACCGGAGTCGAGCTGACCGTGGAGCACCGCGGCACCGTCGAGGCGAGCGCGTCGCTGGCCGGGTTCGACCTGGCCTGGTTGTCCACCACCAGGTTCCTGCGGTTGCGCGGCACCGAACCCGAACTGGCGTCGAGCATCATGACGTCCCCGGTCGTGCTCGGGGTGCGGCGGGACAAGCGCGCGGTGCTGGGGGAGAAGCCGACGTGGGCGGACGTCGCGGACCGCGCCGCGCTGGGCCGGTTCCGCTACGGCATGGCCGATCCGCGCGTCTCCGGCGGCGGGATGGCCGCGTTGATCGGCGTGGCGACGGCGGCCGCGGGCACCGGTGCGCCGTTGCGGCCGGAGGACGTGAGCTGCGACCGCCTCCAGGGTTTCCTGGCCGGTCGCGCGTTCGACGTGCCCGACCCCGCGGGGGAGTTCACCCGGCGGTCCGATGTGGACGGACTGGTCGCGCACGAGTCGGAACTCCTGTCGCTCAACGCCTCCGGGAAGTTGAGCGAGCCGCTGGAGATCGTCTACCCGCGCGACGGCATCGTGCTGTCCGACTACCCGCTGATGCTCGTCAACCCCGAGCAGCGCGCCGCCTACGACCGCGTGGTGGAGTGGCTGCGGTCGCCCGCCGCACAGCAGACGATCGCCGATCGCACGTGGCGCCGTCCGGTGGAATCCTCGGTGCAGCGCAACGAGAAGCTGCGCGCCGACCTCGGCACGGCGTTGTACTTCCCGGACAGCTCCGAGGTGATCGACCGCCTGCTGCTGTTCCACGACCGCGCGGGCGACGGCCGTCAGGTGATCTTCGTGCTGGACTGGTCGACGTCGATGCGCGGCGCCCGGATGGCCGGGCTGCGCGAGGCGTTCGCGTCGCTGAACGGCTTCGACCGCTTCTACGTCGGCGAGACCGTGACGATCCTGCGGTTCGCGGGCGAGGTCCTGGAAGAACGCTCGATCACCGTGCGCGGCAAGGAGGACCTCGACGCGCTGCTGGCCGTCGTGGCGTCCGAGGACCTGCGCGACAACACGGCGATCTGGGCCGCCCTGGACCGCGCCCTGCAGTTGGCGCGCGGCGACACGGCGGTGGTCCTGATGACCGACGGCGAGAACAACGCGGGCCCGTCCCTGAACGAGTTCCTGCAGGTGGGACGCGGTGAGGTGCCCATCTATCCGATCAGGTTCGGCGAGGCCTCCACGGCCGAGCTGGACCGCGTGGCCCAGGCGAGCGGCGGCCGGCTGGTCGAGGCCGGCGCGAAGTCGTTGCTGGAAGCGGTGAGGGAGATTCGTGGCTGTCGATAGAGCGCTCTGGTGGTCGGTCTCGTGGGGCTGGATCCTGCTCTGGGTCGCCACGCTGATCGCGTTGATCGTCGTGGCCGCCCTGGTGTGGCAACGACTGCGGCACCGCAACCAGGAACCCGAGGTCCCGGGCATCCTGTTCTACGTGCACGGCCAGCGCATGATCAACCTCTGCAAGGTGGGCCGCTACGACGACGCCGTCACCCGCCAGTTCGTCAAGCAGATCACCGTGACCAAGAACGGCAAGCTGCAGGTGGGCCCGAGCGAGTTCGGCATCGGCGTCGACGGCTCGGTCGTCGAGCAGAACACCGACACCTACGAGAAACCGGCCACCGAGATCGACGTCATCGGGGTCGTGCTGGCGGGGTTGAGGGCCGCCCACGGCGTGGTCGACGTCGACCTGACCACCCAGACCATGCGCGCCGACGAGGCGTGGCACCGCAGCAAGGCCAAGCGCCTCAACGACGTCCGCGACTACGTCTCCCTGCACGGCCGCTTCGAGGTGGGCGACGGCGACGACCCGGCCGTCCTGCACGCCCCCGCCGGCACCGGCCGGGTCCGCGTCGAGTGCGACCGGGCGAGCCTGCGCGACACGTTGCCCCCAGGCCAGTTCAACGCCCGCTGCCTCGGCAGGGTCCAGTCCTGGAACGCCGCCACCGGCGAGATCGTCGTGCTGCCCGTCGTCGTATTCCAGTAGACGGGTGGGGGACGATCAGCACGTGATCGCGTTGGACGAAGTGCTGGTCGTGGACGTGGAGTCGACGTGCTGGGAGGGCACGCCGCCGCCCGGTGAGGTCTCGGAGATCATCGAGATCGGCCTCTGCCCGGTCGAGGTGGCCACCGGGAAGCGCGGCGAGCGGCGTTCCGTGCTGGTGCGCCCGTCCCGTTCGCGCGTCAGTCCTTTCTGCACGCGGCTCACCACCCTCACCGCGGACCAGGTGGCCGAGGGCCTGTCGTTCGCCGAGGCGTGTGCGGTGCTGCGCAAGGAGTACCGGTCGGACCGGCGCGTGTGGGCGTCGTACGGCGACTACGACCGCAAGATGTTCGAACGGCAGTGCGCCGACTTCGGCGTCCGCTACCCGTTCGGGCCGCGGCACGTCAACGTCAAGACCCTCTTCGCCCTGACGCACGCGCTGCCACGCGAGGTCGGCATGGCCGAGGCGGTGCGGCTCACCGGACGGAAGATCGACGGCACGCACCACCGCGGCCACGACGACGCCCACAACATCGCGGGCCTGCTGGTCACCCTGCTCAGAAAGTGATCACGTCGGCGCTGTCCGGGTTCGTCTCGCCCGCCAGCACCGCCTGCCACACGTCGATCAGCTCCTCCGGGCCGGTGTGCCGCACGACGGAGACCCAGCCGCCTGCCTGGGCGGTGAACCCCCGCCAGGCCTCGCCGAAGCGCTGGGCGAGGCCGTCCGCGCCCCAGTCCGCGGTCCGCTTGCGCAGCTGGTCCGGTGCGAAGAAGAACTCCGACCGCTGGTCCTGCGACGGTGCCTGGTGCGTCAGCCCGATGGAGATGTCCTTCTTCAGGTCGTCGCCCAGCCGGTCGTGCAGGGCCGAACGGACGTCGGCCGACCCGCTGAAGTCCAGGTACACCGACGGTTCGACGTCCACCGAAGCGTTGTAGGGGAGCACGGTGTCGTACAGACCCAGGCCTTCGGTGAACGCCACGTTGCGCGGCGAGGTGAGGCCGACGACCCGCACGCCGGCGTTCTTGAGGCACTGCGCCGTGCCGAACGCCGTCTTGCTGGACGCCGAGGAGATCACGACGGTCCGCGCGCCGTGGAACGCGTTGTCCGTCAGTTGGTCGGCAAGCAGGAACGACGTCAGGAACAGCGGCCGGTACAGCACCTGCAGGTCTTCGAGCGCCGCGTCGTAGGCCGGGTCCTGCGAGGTCACGAGGTAGCTGTTGTAGACGGCGGGCAGGTCGGCGCGGTGGT
Source organism: Lentzea sp. NPDC058450 (assembly GCF_042721395.1). Classification (NCBI taxonomy): domain Bacteria; kingdom Bacillati; phylum Actinomycetota; class Actinomycetes; order Pseudonocardiales; family Pseudonocardiaceae; genus Lentzea; species Lentzea sp. NPDC058450. The sequence goes on along the minus strand of NZ_JBHXLO010000030.1, from coordinate 4,192 downwards.
CGGCGGTGTCGACGAAACCGGACGACGTGAGTTTCGGCCGCACCACGACGTGGCTCGCCATCGGCAGGTAGCCGTAGACGCGGGTGCCGGGCGCCAGGGCGTCCACAGTGGACTCGACGACGTCGGCGAAGCCCCAGACCGGGACGACGCCCTGGTCGTCGCCGCCCGCCGGGAAGAAGCGCCAGTAGCCGATGAGGTCGCCGATCACGCCGTAGGTGACGTTGTTGGCGGTGAGGCCGACGCGGCTGACCTTCAGCAGCACCTCGCAGTCCGACAAGTCGGACGCGGCGGGCAGTTCGTCGTGCAGCACTTCGGTTTTGGTGAGGTCGCCGCGGTCGGCGACGACGGTCCAGCGACTGATCATTGCCTGGGTTCTCCTTGGTCGGGAGGTACGCTCCGGTCGTGACCGTGCCTGAAAGACTGATCGACGCCGCCACCCGCCTGTTCGCGGACAAGGGGTACGAGCGCGTCGCCGTGCAGGAGATCGTCGAGCACGCCGGTGTCACCAAAGGCGCTATGTACCACTACTTCGGGTCCAAGGACGACCTGCTGCACGAGATCTACGGGCGGTTGCTGCGCTTGCAGACCGAGCACCTGGAGAAGATCGCGGAGAGCAAAGGGCCGATCACCGAACGGCTCCGCGACGCCGCCGTTGACGTGATCGTCACGAGCATCGACGACTTCGACGCAGCCAGGGTGTTCTTCCGCTCGATGAACCACCTCTCGGCCGAGAAGCAGAAGGAGGTCCGGGCGGAACGGCGGCGCTACCACGAGAAGTTCCGCGGCCTCGTCGAGGAGGGGCAGGCGGACGGCACGTTCCGCGCCGACGTGCCCGCCGACGTCGCCACGTACTACTTCTTCGGCTCGCTGCACCAGCTCGGCACCTGGTACCGCCCGGACGGGGACATCCCGCCCGAGCGGCTGGCGGAGCACTACGCGGACCTGCTGATCCACAGCCTCAAGGCCTGATCAGGGCACGATCACGCTGACGATCTCGGCGACGCACGCGGGCTTCTCGCTGCCCTCGATCTCGATGACGACCTTGGTCACGAGCTGCTTGCCGAGCGCGATGTCCGTGACGTCGAGCAGCTCGACCCCGCCCCGCACGCGGGCGCCGACCAGCACCGGCTGCGGGAAGCGGACCTTGTTGCTGCCGTAGTTCACGCCCATCTTGATGTTCTTGACGGTGTAGACGTCCCGCACCAGGTACGGCACCAGCGACAACGTCAGGTAGCCGTGCGCGACCGGTCCGCCGAACGGGCCCTTCGCGGCCTTCTCGACGTCGATGTGGATCCACTGGTGGTCGAGCGTCGCGTCGGCGAACAGGTTGACCTGCTCCTGCGTGATCTCGTGCCACTCGCCGAACCCGAGGTGCTGGCCCTTCGCGGCGACGAGCTCGTCGATGTTCTCGAAAGCGCGCATCGTCAGTCCTTCGGTCCGCCGGCGACGTAGATGACCTGTCCGGACACGAACCCGGCACCCTCGCTGACGAGGAACGACGCGGTGTGCGCGATGTCCTCCGGCTGGCCGACGCGCGCGACCGGGATCGCCTGCGCCGCACCGTTCACGAGGTCCTCGAACGAGATCTTCATGCGCTCGGCGGTCGCCTTCGTCATCTCGGTGGCGATGAAACCGGGCGCGATCGCGTTGACCGTGACGCCGAACTTGCCGAGCTCGATCGCGAGGGTCTTCGTGAAGCCCTGCATGCCGGCCTTGGCCGCGGAGTAGTTGGCCTGGCCGCGGTTGCCGAGGGCGCTGGTCGACGACAGGTTGACGATGCGGCCGAAGCCTTCCTTCGTCTGGAACGCCTGCACGGCCTTGCTCATCAGGAACGCGCCGCGCAGGTGCACGTTCATGACCGTGTCCCAGTCGCTCGCGGTCATCTTGAACAGCAGGTTGTCGCGCAGCACGCCGGCGTTGTTGATCAGCACGGTCGGCGCGCCGAGGTCCTCGGCGACCTTCGCGACCGCGGCGTTGACCTGCTCCTCGTCGGCCACGTCGACCTTGAGGCCGATGGCCCGCCCACCACTCGCGACGATCTTCTCGGCGCCCTCGAGCACGCCCTGCTCGTCGAGGTCGAGCAACGCGACGGCCAGGCCGTCCGCGGCGAGACGCTGCGCGACCGCGGCGCCGATGCCACGAGCCGCGCCGGTGACGATCGCAACCCTGTCGGCCACGGGTCCTCCTTCTGTGTGGGGTGGTGAGCTAAGCAAGCGCTTAGTAACGTACCTATCGGTCAGCTTGACGTCCAGGCCTGTCCGGACGACCATACCGACTGGTCGGAATGTGGCAATACGAGGAGGCAGACGCCCGTGGAACTCACCGGCAAAGTCGCGCTCATCACTGGCGGCTCCAACGGCATCGGCGCCGCGGCCGCCCGGCGGCTGGCTTCGCTCGGCGCCCACGTCGTGGTCGCGGACGTGGACGCCGACCAGGGCAAGGCCGTCGCCGACGAGATCGGCGGCGTGTTCGTCCGTTGCGACGTGACCGTCCCTTCGGACTCGGCCGACGCGGTTTCCGCGGCGGTGCGTGAGTTCGGCGGCCTCGACATCGCGTTCCTGAACGCCGGCATCGGCACCGGCTGCACGCTGGGCGACGACTTCGACGTCGAGAAGTACCGCCGCGCCATGGCGATCAACCTCGACGGCGTCGTCTACGGCATCCACTACGCGTTGCCGGAGTTGCTCAAGCGCGGGGGCCAGGCCATCGCCACCGCCTCCATGGCGGGCCTCATGCCCACGGCCGGCGACCCCGTCTACGGCGCGAACAAGGCCGCCGTCGTGGCCCTCATGCGCGCACTCGCGGGCGCGCACCCGGAGGTGCGCATGAACGCGCTGTGCCCCGGCTTCTCGGACACGAACATCATCGTCCGGCTGCGCTCGACCCTGGAGGAGATCGGCATGCCGATCATCCCGGTGTCCGCCGTCGTGGACGCCTTCATGTCCATTGTGGAGGGTTCCGGCACCGGCGAGGCCTGGTTCGTCCAGTCCGGCCGCCCGTCCGAACCGTTCGGCTTCCGCAACCCGCCGGGGCCCCGCGCGGCCGACGGCTCGCGCATCGCGGCAGCTCAGAAAGACCCCATTTCGATCGTCCTCAAGGAGAAGTGACCGTGCGTGCCATCCAGATCACCGAGTTCGGCGGGCCCGAGGTGCTCCAGCAGGTGGAGCTGCCCGACCCGGTCGCCGGCGAGGGCGAGGTGCTGATCACCGTCTCGCGCGCGGGCCTGAACTACGCCGACACGCACCAGGCCGAGAACTCCTACCTGGCCCGGATGGAGCTGCCGCTGGTGCCCGGCGGGGAGGTCGTGGGTCTTACCGCTGATGGCCGCCGGGTCGTCGCTTTGACGAAGAACTCCGGCGGGTACGCGGAGAAGGCCGTTGCGCCTGCGCTGACCACCTTTGACGTTCCGGACGGCGTGGATGATCTGACGGCGCTGTCGTTGATCGTTCAGGGCGCCACGGCTTGGTTGCTGCTGCGGAAGTCGACTCACATGGAGCCCGGTGAGTCGGTTGTCGTGCACGCCGCTGCTGGCGGGGTTGGGACTATCGCCGTGCAGTTGGCCAAGCTGTGGGGTGCTGGGCGGGTTATCGCCACGGCTTCGTCCGAGGAGAAGCGTCAGCTGGCGCTTGATCTTGGGGCTGACGTGGCGGTCGACTCTCGTGCTGCTGACATGACCGCTGCTTTGAAGGAAGCCAATGGTGGGCGGCGGGTTGACGTCGTGTTGGACATGACCGGGGGTGTGGTCACTGACCAGTCGTTGGTGGCGTTGGCTCCGTTCGGGCGGCTTGCGTTTTATGGCATGGCCTCGCGGGAAAGGCCGAAGCCGGTTGACCTTGGGGCGTTGCTGGTGCACTCCACGGCCGTTGCGGGTATGTGGTTGCCGCACGCTTTGAAGGTTAGGGACGCTGAGCACGGGACTCTTGCGCATCGGGCGATGGCTGAGTTGTTCCAGCTGGTGGTGGATGGGAAGTTGAAGGCCGTTCCCGGTGGGGAGTACGGGATGGGGGAGATTCGTGCGGCGCACGAGGACCTTCGGTCTCGGCGGACTGCTGGGAAGCTGTTGCTTGACCCGTCTCGCTGAGTTTGTTGGTCCTCTTGTTGCGTGCGGCGGGTTTCTGTTGCGTGCTTCCCCTGGGGCTCTGCCCCAGACCCCGGCAATCTGATCAGGGGGTAGCGCTGCCTGCAGGTTGAT
>NZ_JBHXLO010000029.1:0-128001 GCF_042721395.1 Lentzea sp. NPDC058450 | reverse complement strand
CTCTTCGTCTGTTTGACAGACCCGTCCAGGTGTGGCCCGCTCTTGGCTCGACTCGTGATGGGACCCCACCGCCAACGCAACCAACAACGCAACAGGCAGCCGCCCTACGAAACAGGCGTGCCATCAGCCTGCCCACAGCGCTACCCCCTGATCAGATTGCCGGGGTCTGGGGCAGAGCCCCAGGGGAAGCACGCAACAGAAACCCGCCAACGCAACTCAACCACCTACGGGACGAACGCAAACCAACCTACGGCCCCGACACCCGAACCAACGGCGGGTGCAGCACCCCAACACCCCCACGCCGGTACAGCGCGGCCGGCCTTCCCCCATCCCGAGAGGTCGACTCCCCAGTCGGCACCAGAAACCCCTCCACCCCGGTCACCTTCCGATGGAAGTTCCGGGGATCCAACGAACTCCCCCAGACGATCTCGTACACCCGCCGCAGCTCCGCGACCGTGAACTCGGGCCCGCAGAACTCCGCCCCCAGCCCGGTGTACTCCAGCTTGGCCCGAGCCCGTTCCACCCCGTCCCCCAAGATCCGCGCATGGTCGAACGCCAACGAGGACACCGACGAGACCGGTTCCCACGAGGCAGCGGCGGCATCCGTTCCGGCCACCGGCACCGGTAGGTCGGGCGCCAGCGCCAGGTAGGCGACCGACACCACCCGCATCCGAGGATCCCGAGCAGGCTCCCCGTAGGTACCGAGCTGCTCCAAGTGCAACCCGGCCACCCCGGTCTCCTCGACCAGTTCCCGAGCAGCGGCGACGTCCAACGACTCGGTGACCAGCACAAACCCCCCAGGCAGCGCCCACTCGCCAAGAAAAGGCGCCTCCCCCCGCCGCACCAGCAGCGCGCACAGCGAGTCCCCGCGCACGGTCAGCACCACCAGGTCGACCGTGACGGCGAAGGGAGGGAAATCACTTGGCGAGTACACCCCACCCACTATAGGCTTATCGTCAATACGACGATAAGCACGAAGGAGCACGACGATGGCCGACATCAGCACGTACCCCGGACTCCGCCACCTCCGCGGCGCCCCCACCGTCCACATCCGACACGTCCGGAAGGGCGCGCTGGTCCACGAGGGCACCGGCCTGAGCTTCTGGTTCCGCCCGAGAACCGCCGTGATCAGCGAGGTCCCGGTGGACGACCGCGAGCTCCCGATGCTCTTCCACGCCAGAACCCAGGACTACCAGGACGTCACGGTCCAGCTCACCATCACCTACCGCTGCACCAACCCGGAGATCACCACCGAGCGCATCGACTTCTCGATCGACCCGGACACCGGCACGTGGCGCCAGGACCCGCTGAGCCAGATCGCCAACACCCTCACCGAGAGCACCCAGCAGCACGCCCTCAAGACCCTCGGCAACCTGGACCTCGACACCGCCATCAAGACCGGCGTGGAACGCGTCAAGCAGCAGGTCCGCGAGAACCTGAAGGCCGACCACATCGGCCTGGAGATCATCGACGTCCGGGTCGTGGCGATCCGCCCGGACGCCGACATGGAGAAGGCCCTCCAGACCACCGTCCGGGAACGCGTCCAGCAGGAGGCCGACAAGGCCACCTACGAACGCCGGGCCATCGCGGTGGAACGCGAACGCGCCATCGGCGAAAACGAGCTGCAGAACCAGATCGAGCTCGCGAAGCGCGAAGAGCTCCTGGTCGTGCAACGAGGTGCGAACGCCCTCAAGCAGGCGGAGGACCACGCCCGTGCCGCGCGGATCGCCGACGACGCCAAGGCCGAGGGCATCCGCAAGCTCGCGGAAGCCGAGGCAGCGGGCGAGAAGGCACGGCTCGACGCCTACCGGGACGTCCCGCAGGAGACCCTGTACGCCTTGGCCGCCAAGGAACTCGCGGGCAACCTGCCGGAGATCGGCAGCATCACGCTGACGCCGGACCTCATCCAGCCGATCCTGAACCGGCTCGCGCGATGAGCCTCGCCCCGCGAATTGTGCTGGTGCATCGACGCACCGAGCTGACAGAGTTGCTGGCACGACACGGGACGCGAGGGCAGGTCGAGTTCTTCCTCAAGTCCCGCAACCGAACCCTGGACGAGGTGGTGGACCGTGACCAGCAGGCCCGGCAAGCGCTGGGAGAGGTCAGCGCCGCCATCCCGCTGGACTGGCGCCGCGGCGTGGTCGAGCGGGAAGACCTGTCGCGGTTCCTGTTCGCGCCCGAGGACGTAGTCGTCATCGTCGGTCAGGACGGACTGGTCGCCAACGTGGCCAAGTACCTGAACGGCCAGCCCGTCATCGGCATCAACCCGGACCGGGGCGTGCTCGCGCGGCACGCCCCCGCCGACGCCGCGCAACTCCTGCACAACACGAGCGACACCGAAGACCGCACGATGGTCGAGGCGACCACCGACGACGGTCAGACCCTGCACGCCCTCAACGAGATCTACGTCGGCCACCCGACGCACCAGACCAGCCGCTACCGCATCGGCCCGGAACGCCAGGCGTCGTCCGGAATCCTGATCGGCACCGGCACGGGCTCGACGGGCTGGTGCAGCTCGGCCCACCGCGAGCGGAAGAGCGCCATCCAGCTCCCCACCCCGACCGAACCCAGGCTCGTCTGGTTCGTCCGGGAGGCCTGGCCGTCGCCGACCACGAGCATCGACCACACCGAGGGCGAGATCACCCGCGCACCGCTGGACATCGACGTGGAGACCGACGGCCTGGTGGCGTTCGGCGACGGCATCGAGAGCGACGCGCTACGACTGGGCTGGGGCCAGCGGCTGCGCGTCGGACTCGCCACCCGCCGGCTCCGCCTCGTGCGCTGACCCGATCACGAGCAGGCACACGCCGGACAGCACCGCACCGGCGATCAGGTACAGCGCGATCGCCCAGGTTCCGGTGCGCAGCAACGACTGTGCGACCAACGGCGCGAGCCCGCCGCCCAGCACCGCGCCGAGCTGGAAGCTCAACGCCACCCCGCTGTAGCGCACGCGCGTCCGGAAGAGCTCGGCGAAGTAGGCGGCGGACGGGCCGAACAACGCCGCCGAGCCCACGAACCCGAGCACCATCGCGAACGTGAACCAGCCGGAGTCGGTGAGCCAGAACAACGGGAACGCGAACGCCGCCTGGAAGACCGCCCCGCCGAACATCACCGGCAACCGCCCGATGCGGTCCGACAACAGCGCGAAAGCAGGCACCGCAACGACCTGAGCGATCGACCCCACGATCGTCGCGACCAGCAGGTCGTCCGCGGAGATCTTCAACGCCGTGCGCCCGTACCCGATCATGAACACGCTCAGCACGTAGATGAAGATCGTGAAGCCGAGGTTCACGCCGGCCCCGAGCAGCACCACGCGCCACCGGTCCCGCAGCACCTCGGCGATCGGCATCCGCGCCTTCTCGGCCCGTTCGAACCGCGGCGACTCCGTGACTCGCAACCGGATGTAGAGCCCGATCCCGACCAGCACGATCGAGAACACGAACGGCAAGCGCCAGCCCCACGACAGGAACGCGTCCCCGGACGCCCGCGACGACGCGTACATCGCGAGGTTCGCCAGCACGAGCCCGACCGGCGACCCGATGAACACCCAGCTGCCGTACCAGCCCCACCGCCCCGGCGGCGCGTGTTCGACGGCCATCAGCGACGCGCCACCCTGCTCGCCGCCCATGAAGAAGCCCTGCACGACCCGCAGCAGCACCAGCAGGATCGGCGCGAGGATGCCGACCTGGGCGTACGTAGGCAGCAGGCCGATCAGCGCCGTCGACAGGCCCGTCACGGACAACGTCACCACGAGCATCGACCGGCGTCCGATCCGGTCGCCGAGGTGCCCGATCACCGCGCCGCCCAACGGCCGGGCGAAGAAGCCCGCGCCGAACGTCGCGAACGCGAGCAGCACGCCCACGCGCGAGTCGAACTGCGGGAAGAAGATCTTGTCGAACACCAGCGCCGACGCCGTGCCGTAGAGCAGGAAGTCGTACAGCTCGATCGTGTTGCCGACCGCCGAAGCGGCCGCCACTTTGCGTACCCCCGTCATCGTTCCAGCCTGGTGGAGGGATTGACACTGCGCAATGGTCCGGTCACCCTTCGTCCTACGTTCCTACTCTTCAGTAACGAGGTAGCAATGACGCGCCGAGTGACTGTTGTTTCCCTGCTAGCGACCCTGATAGCAGCGTTTCTGGTCCCGACCGCCACCGCTGCGCCGAAGTACCGGAACTACGTCTCGCTGGGCGATTCGTTCGTGTCCGGACCGTTCATCCCCCTGCAGCGCCTTGATCCGCTGAGCTGCTTCAAGTCCACCCAGAACTACCCGTCGGTCCTCGCGAAGAGGCTCGGCATCGCGAACTTCACCGACATCTCCTGCGGCGGCGCCCAGACCAAGGACATGGCCGGTGTCCAAACGGGCATCCCCGGCCAGTCGGTGTCCCAGTTCTCCGCCCTCAAGGCCGACACGGACCTCGTCACCGTCTCGATCGGCGGCAACGACATCGGCTTCTCCGACATCATCCTGACCTGCGCCGGCAAGAGCGTGCTCGACCCGCACGGCGCGCCCTGCAAGGCGAACTACGGCGACTCGCTGGCCCAGCGCGTCGACGCCACCGCCGCCAAGGTGGCCGCCGTGCTGGCCGGCATCAAGCAGCGCAGCCCGAAGGCCAGGATCGTCGTCGTGGGCTACCTGAGGATCCTGCCGTCCTCCGGTGGCTGCTGGCCGATCGTCCCGATCTCGCGCGGCGACGTCCCGTACCTCGACAACGTCCAGAAGCTCCTCAACGGAATGCTGAGCACCCAAGCCAAAGCTGCGGGTGCCACGTTCGTGAACCCCTACGACATCAGTTCCGGTCGCGATACGTGTGCGGCACCGTGGGACAAGTGGGTCGAAGGCATCATCCCGACGAGCCTCGCGTTCCCGGTTCACCCGAATGCCAGGGGAATGGAAGCGGTGGGTAAGCAGGTGGCCGCCGCTCTCGCCGGGACGGAATCGACCGGCGTCTAGTTGCACGCACTTTCGGCGGTTTACACGATGTGGTGTTTACCGCTCAGTTGGTTGGAATTCCGGGTCCTTGCCGCGCCAGAGTGGTGGCATGGCAAGGACCCGAATCTTGTTTGCCTGTCTCGCGCTGGCCGCCCCGCTCATCCCCGGGACGGCCCAGGCAGCGCCCCTGACAGAGCACCTCCTGCCCGCCTCCGGCCTGATGCTCTCGTTGCAGCCGGAGATGGGCACGCTCAGCACCACGCAGCTGAACTGCGAACCGGCAGGCGGCCTGCACAAGAACGCCGAGACGGCGTGCGACCAGCTCATGCCCGTCGAAGGCGACTTCCGCAGACTGGAAGAGACCGGGGCGATGTGCACGATGGAGCTGAACCCCACCAAGGCCACGTTGCGCGGCAAGTGGCGCAACAAGAAGATCGACTTCCAGCAGGTGTACTCGAACCCGTGCGTCGTGCGCGCGTTCACCGGCAAGGTCTTCGACTTCTGACGGACCGCGTGTGCCGGTGTCCCGCCGCACCGCCGTCGCGACGGGGCACCGGCAGCGCCCTAACCAGGTAGACCCCAAGGCAAGACCGGTGATCCGCCCACCGGTCCGACCAACAGATCAGGCTTGTCACCGCTGCGGTGGATGATCGCTTCCTCACCGCGGCGCAGGTCGATGCGCAGATCTCCGTTGGGCAGCACCGAGAACCGCCTCGGCCTGCCGACTCGATCCCGCACGACCGGATCTTTGATGTCCGTGCGCACCACGCACGGCGCACCGGCCTCGCTGCGCACCCGGATCCACCGCGTGACCCCGTTCTGCCGGGACGCGGACAGCAGGAACGCGCCCTGCGTGCGGAAGTCGTCGAGCGCGATGTCCGGCCACGGCGCCGCGGGGAACACCCGGATCACGCCGCCCCAGCTCTGGCAGAGCATGTCGTACATCGACTGCACCGCGCTCAACGGCGTTTCGATGACCGGCCCCGACTCCTGGTACATCGTGTTCGGCTTGATGTACCGGCGCATCAGCTCGCCGAGGTAGTGGTCGGCCTGGTCACCGCGCAGCATCTGCGCGCTGATCGACGCGGCCCCGGTGAACGTGTAGCCCTGCAACGCGCCCTCGAAGCTGATCCAGTGGTTCAGCGACGTCTCGATGACCTGCCGGTGCGCCGGGTCCTCCCAGGTCACCTCGTACAGCGGGTAGATCTGCAGCAGGTGCGAGTAGTGCCGGTGCGACTTCGCGAACGGCACCCCGGCGCCGATCATGTACCCGTTGGCGTCCACGGGGTACGGCGTGAGGTTCGCGAGCGCGTCCCGCCACTTCGGGATCAGCGGATCGTTGACGCGCAACGACTTCGCGGCCTCCAGCAACGTCCGGCAGCCCCACCGGAGCAACGCGAGGTCGTAGGTGCAGTCCGGCGCGTTCACGCCGTACTCGGGTGAGAACGTGATCGGCAGGTGCCACTTCCCGTCGGAACCCTTGAACAGGAAGTGGAAGTAGTAGTTGATCGCCCTGCGCAGCAACGGGAAGAGCACCCCGCGCAGCACGCGGTCGTCCATCGTGTGCCGGTAGGTGAGCCAGACGTTGTGCAACGTCCAGGTGAGGTTGCCGACCTCCGGTGTCGGCGTCTCCTGCCCCGGAACGCCCACGCCATAACCGGAGTTGCCGATCCCGGCGCCGTTGTTCAGCACGGTGTCGGTGGTGCGCGGGACGCCGGCCGAGTCGTGCCGGTACTGCGCCGGCACCTGCTCGACGAGCACGTCCCGGTACCGGTCGGCCGAGTACGTGACCGCGTCGAAGTCGACGTGGTTGGAGCCGTGGATCAGCCAGTACTCCAACTGCACGTTGAGGTTCCACCACGTGTTGGGCCACGGCGTGTTCTCCAGCCACGGCCCGCAGGTCGCGATCGCGGGCGCCTCCTTCCGCGCCGCCGACGCGAACTTGTACAGCTGGATCCAGTAGAACGACTCCAGCCGTTTGTCCGGAATGGACAGAAAGCTCCTGCGGTAGAAGTCGTGCCACCACAGCCGGTGGTCGACGGCCAGCGCGTCGATGGAGCCGCACCGGACGTGCGTGATCGCCTTGCGGGCCGCGGTTTTCGCCGGATGTGACCAGGCGACGCTGGTGAAGAGCGTCCTGCGAGTGCCGCGGGTGACCTCGCGCCACGCCGTCACGTGCTCGCCGCCGGCGTTCAACGGTTGCACGGCGAGCTGAACGTCATCGGCGTTCGTGAGCTGCACGGGCGGGTTGTCGGTGAAGCCGGGCGGCGGCGGACGACCCCACTTCGGGTCGGTGCGCGGGCTGATCGCCTTGAGCGGGTGGAAGACCCAGCGGAACGTCCGTTCGCCCTCGCTCGCCTGGACGTCGATCGCGTACACGTCGCGGCGGGTGTGCACGAACGCTCTGAGCCGCAGGCTGCCCGCCGCCGTGGTGATCGTGCCGGTGAGCTCGGCGTTCCACAGGTCGAGCCGCCAGTCGACGGCCGTGATCGCGCCGACGGGTTCGAGCGTGAAGTAGCCGATCGGCAGCCGGGCGAGGCCGAACAACGCCCCGAACTCCGGCCGGTGGTCCTGCACCTGCGAGTGCTGGACGTTGAAGCGGACGGCGTTCGCGCCCGGCTCCGCGTAGATGCCGGACCCGAGGTAGCCGTTGCCGAGGAACGGGCCCTCGAACCACGTCGAGGGCATCTTCTTCCAGATGAGATCGGATGACCCGATGAAGTCCTTCCAACTGAACGCATCACCCGCGAAAGCGTCCGCCGGAACCAGAGCACTGCTCGCAACCCCAGCTAGTGCGCCTGCCATCACCGTACGCCGGTTGAGCTCGACCACTTCCGAGCACCTCACTTCGCTGTGCGGTCGGGTCTTCGCTGGCGGCGATTCATCGGATCTTTCGCGAGCGGCCTGCCTGAGTCAAGAGGCGTGCCTAGGCTTCGATCATGGGGGACTTCCTCGTCTACACGATCGGCTTCCCGATCACGTTCCTGCTGCTGGTCCTGGGCATGGCCCTGGCCGCGCGGCGCATCCTCGGCCTGCGCATCGGCCTCATCCGCACCGCGCTGGCGTGCCTGCTCGCGATGTCGGTCGCCCAGAGCGCGTTCGGCGAGACCGCCGCCGAGCCGTCGGCGGGCCTGGTCACGCTCCAGCTCGGCATCTCGATCCTCGCGGTGATCGCACTGCTGGCGTTCGCGGAGATCATCGTGCCGACCGGGTCGATCCCGCCGCCGACCGAGTGGTGGGGCATGGCACGCCGCCGGATCGCGCGAACCCGGCGGTACTCGCGGATCACCGCGATCGCGTTCCGGCACGGTCTGGGGCCCTACCTGCGCGGCCGGGAGCGAACCTCCACGGGCCTCGCGCGGTCGTTGCGGCTCGCACTGCAGGACGCGGGCGTGACGTTCGTGAAGCTCGGCCAGGTGCTGTCGACGCGGGCCGACCTGCTGCCCGAGGACTTCGTCGAGGAGCTCAGCCTGCTCCAGGACAAGGTGCCGGCGGCGAAGTGGGACCAGGTGCGGGCGGTGCTCGACGCCGAGGTCGGGCTCGACGCGTTCGCCGAGGTCGATCCCGAACCGCTGGCGGCCGCATCGATCGCGCAGGTGCACCGGGCCGTGCTGAAGTCCGGCGCCGAGGTGGTCGTGAAGGTGCAACGGCCGGACGTGCGGGCAACGGCCGAGGGCGATCTGGACATCGTCTCGCGGCTCGCGGAGACGTTGCAGCGCACGCGGTGGGGCTCGGCGCTCGGGGTGCGCGACCTCGCGGCGGGGTTCGCGGCGGCGTTGCGCGAGGAGCTCGACTTCAAGATCGAGGCGCGCAACATCACGACCGTCGCGGCGGCGTCGGACTCGTCCGTCGGGCTGCCGCACGTTCACCTGTCGACCTCGCGCGTGCTCGTGATGGACCGGCTCGACGGCGTCCCGTTGCGCGGCGCCGCGGAAGACGTGGGGCTCGCGCGGACGTTGCTGCGGTTCGTGCTGCGCCAGGTGATGCTGGACGGCGTCTTCCACGCCGATCCGCACCCCGGCAACGTGCTGCTGCTGGCCGACGGACGGCTCGGGCTGCTCGACTTCGGCTCGGTCGGGCGGATCGACTCCTCACTGCGTTCGGCGTTGCAACGGCTGTTGCTCGCGATCGACCGCAGCGACCCGGCGGGCCTCACCGACGCGTTGCTGGAGCTGACCTCACGACCCGAGGACATCGACGAACAACGGCTGGAGCGCGCGTTGGGCCAGTTCATGGCCCGGCACCTCGGCGCGGGCATGCGGCCGGACGTCGAGATGTTCGGCGACCTGTTCCTGATCGTGTCGCGGTTCAGGCTGAGCGTCCCGCCCGAGATCGCGGCCGTGTTCCGCGCTCTGGCGACGCTGGAGGGCACGCTCGCGGTGCTGGCGCCGGGCTTCAACATCGTCGTGGAGTCGCGGTCGTTCGCCGCGGAGCAGATCTCCGAACGGCTCACGCCGGAGTCGGTGAAGGCGACGATGGCCGAGGAGCTGCAGGCCGTGCTGCCGATGCTGCGCCGGCTGCCGCGGCGGGTCGACCGGATCAGCGGGGCGCTCGAACAGGGCCGGCTGAGCATGTCGATGCGGCTCTTCGCGGACGAACGTGACAGGTCGTTCATCACCGGCCTGCTGCACCAGGTCATGCTGACCGTGCTGGGTGCGACCGCAGGCGTGATGGCGGTGCTGCTGCTCGGCTCGTCCAGCGGTCCCCAGGTCGCCTCCGGCATCGGGCTGTACCAGGTGTTCGGCTACAACCTGCTGATCATCAGCGTGCTGCTGGGTTTGCGCGTCGTCGTCACGGTGTTCAGGCCGCGTTCCTCCTAGAACTGCCTGCGGTACACCGAAACGTCGTCGCGCCAGACGCCGAAGTGGTCCGGCGCTGACTGGACGATCGTCATCTCGTTGAGGTGCCCGAGGATGCGCCACGACCGCGCAACCGCTTGCGCGCCCGCGTACGCGATGGTGCAGAAGCGGCGGGGTTCGACGACCGTGCGCACCCGGTCGACCTTGCCGACGCTCATCGGCGTGTCCTGCCAGAGGTCCAATGTGTACCCGGTGCGGATCGGGTCACCGGACCCCAGCACGCCCTCGATCGAGACCACCAGCCGGTCGCCGTCGAGCCTCAGGTCGTGGTGCCCGCTGCGCGGCGGATCACCGCCGGTGTACGCGGAGCGTGCCGGATCGAGCACCCAGTGCCCCAGAAAAGGCACGAGATCGTCACTCATGAGTGTCCCTTCGCGGAACCTGCGCCACTGGCGGATTGTCCGGCGGATCTACGTGGGCGACCATCACCCGATGAGTTATGAGACGGGCGTTCGGTGGAAGTGGATACCGGCCGTCGTGCTCGGCTTCGTGCTGCTGAGCTGGATCGTGTTCGAGGCACTGGACCTCATCGACTTCGACGGAGTGGTCGCGTGGGTGCGCGGCATCGACCCGGTGTGGGCGGCGGCGGCGATCTTCGCCCTGCTCGTCGTGGACGTGCTGCTGCCCGTGCCGTCCACTCCGCTCATCGTGCTGGCGGGAACGGCACTCGGCCTGCCCTTCGGGCTGGCACTCGCGATCGTCGGATCCCTGGGTTCCTCTGCCGCAGGGTACGCCCTGGGGCGGTTCGCGGGCCCGTGGCTGGTGCGCCGGGTGGTGACCATCGAGGAGCTGACCGAGATGCGGCGCTGGGGCCGTCAGTTCGGGCCCTGGTTCTTCGGTGTGGCGCGCGGAATCCCGATGATGGCGGAAACGGTGTCGGTGTCCGCCGGCGTCTCCCGGGTGTCGTTCCGGACGTTCATGGCGTTCACCCTCATCGGAACCATCCCGATTTGCGCCGCCTACGTGTTCGCGGGGTCCCAGGCCGACACGGTCGAACAGATCGTGATGATCAGCGCCGTCGGATTCCTGCTCACCGTCGGCCTCTTCTACCTGCTCCGCCGACTGGTGAAGGCGGCGCCTTAGAAAAACCTGTTGCAGGGTGTGGTTGTATTGCAAGTGCGCCCGGTGCGCAGCGGAGGGTTACTTCGGTGATAACTAGGTTCAACTCCTGGAGCCGGCTCCGGCCGGTCTTTGACCTGCTCCGGCGGGTCAGTCACCTTCTGCGATTTGATCTCGGGCGTCCAAAACTCCACATCGGCCAGAATTAAATCACTGGCGCGGTGTGGTTGCATAGAAATCGCACCCGGTGCGAGGCAGGGGGATACTTCCCTTCCAAGGAATGGCCCAGTAAAGGCCACCCTCCTTCTGCGGCTTGATCTCGGGAGCACACAACTTCACACGTGTCCGGTGCGAAGCAGAGGGTTACTTCCATTCGGGATGGGCGGGTTGCGGGTTCGAATCCCGCCGGCCGGGAAACCGGTCGTAGCTCAATCTGGCAGAGCAGCAACGTACCTTCCGCGACTCTGATCTCGGACACGTGTGGGGTCTGTGGGCTCCCCTTTTGCATCTTCGAGGGGGAAGAGCCAATGGCGAAGTTCAACATCTTCCGCGCGCGTCCGGCGGCCACCAGCCCCGTCACGTCCGCGCCGGTTCCGGCGAGCGTCACGTACGAGGGCGGACCCGGCCACGTCCGGGACACGAAGTCCGAGCTGTTCCTGCTCGCCGTGGCGAACATGGGCGGCGAGGACACCTTCTACGAGTCCGGCGGCCGGCGCGACGACCGCTTCACCCAGCTCGTCCACGAGGCCGCACTGGAAGACCCGGAGTGGACCGCGCGACTGCTCGCGTGGCTGCGTTCCGAGGCGAACATGCGCACGGCCTCGCTCGTGGGCGCGGCGGAGTTCGTCGCCGCACGCCTCGCCGCGGAGTCCGACGCGGGCATCACCAACCGAGCCGTCATCGCCTCGGTGCTGCAGCGCGCCGACGAGCCCGGCGAACTGCTCGCCTACTGGACCGGCCGGCACGGCCGCCGCGTCCCGAAGCCGCTGAAGCGAGGCATCTCCGACGCCGTCGGGCGCCTGTACAACGAGCGCGCCGTCCTGAAGTGGGACAGCGACGCCCGCGGCTTCCGCATGCCCGACGTCCTGAACCTCGCGCACCCGGCTCCAGCCGCACCCTGGCAGGGCGACCTGTTCCAGTACGTCCTGGACCAGCGCCGCTCGGCCGACGCGGCCGTCCCCCAGTCGCTGCGCGTGATCGCGGCACGGCGTGAGCTGATGGCGTGGCCGGTGGAGCAGCGTCGCGCGCTCTTCTCGCGCCCGGACGCGGCCGACGTGCTGCGCGGGGCCGGGATGACGTGGGAGGCCGTGTCGGGGTGGCTGCAGGGGCCGATGACCCGCGAGGTGTGGGAGGCGCTCGCGCCGTCCATGGGCTACATGGCGCTGTTGAGGAACCTGCGGAACTTCGACGAGGCAGGCATGTCCGACGAGGCGGCGGCGGCCGTCGCGGCACGTCTGGCCGACCCCGGCCAGGTCGCGCGCTCGCGCCAGTTCCCGTTCCGCTTCCTGTCCGCCTACGAGGCCGCGCCGAGCCTGCGCTGGGGCCACGCCCTGGACCAGGCCCTGCAGGCATCGCTGGCGAACCTGCCCGCGCTGCCCGGCCGTTCGCTGATCCTCGTCGACACCTCGGGATCGATGACGGGCGGCTCCTTCTCGGCGCGCTCGAAGGTCACGCCGGCCAAGGCCGCCGCGGTCTTCGGCGTCGCGCTGGGAGCCAAGGGCGAGCAGGTCGACGTCATCGGCTTCGCGGACGGCACGTTCCGGCACGACATCGCCCGCGGGGCGTCGGTCATCAAGGAGATCGACCGGTTCCTCGCGCGCAACGGCGAGGCCGGGCACGGCACGGACATCGCCGGGTCGCTGAAGCGCACGTACCGGGGTCACGACCGCGTGTTCATCATCTCGGACATGCAGACGGTGTCCGGGCCGCACGGACGTGGCGTCGGGGACCTCGTGCCGCGGCACGTGCCGATCTACGGCTTCAACCTGTGCGGGTACCAGACCGCCGCGTACGCGACCGGCGGGGCCAACCGCCACGAGTTCGGCGGCCTGACCGACGCAACGTTCAGGTCCATCCCCCTGCTCGAGGCGGGCCGGAACGCCACCTGGCCGTTCTGACGGGTGTGGGAGCTCCCTTTACGCGGGGAGCTCTCACACTTACTTTCAGTTAGCGTTCTGACCAGCTACAATTCTTCTCATGGACTACGATGTGTTCGCGAAGGCGTGCCCGTCACGTCCCACGCTGGAGCACGTCACCGGCCGGTGGGGCAGCCTGACGCTGAGCGCTCTCGACGCAGGCCCGCTGCGGTTCAACGAGCTGCGCCGCCGCGTCGACGGGGTCAGCGAGAAGATGCTGTCCCAGACGTTGCAGGCGCTGGAGCGGGACGGGCTCGTGCACCGCGAGGCGCAGCACACGAACCCGCCGCGGGTGGACTACAGCCTGACGCCGCTCGGGCGCGAGACGGCGGTCAAGCTGTTGTCGTTGATCCATCACCTGGAGGCGTCGATGCCTCAGGTGCTCGATGCGCAGGCCGCGTACGACGCCCGCTGACTCAGCACTCGATGACGTTCACGGCGAGTCCGCCGCGGGCCGTCTCCTTGTACTTGACCGACATGTCCTTGCCGGTGTCCCGCATGGTCTTGATGACCTTGTCCAGCGACACGAAGTGCGAGCCGTCGCCCCGCAACGCCATCCGCACCGCCGTGATGGCCTTGATGGACGCGACGGCGTTGCGTTCGATGCACGGGATCTGCACCAGGCCGCCGATCGGGTCGCACGTCAGCCCGAGGTTGTGCTCCATGGCGATCTCGGCGGCGTTCTCGACCTGTTCGGGGGTGCCGCCGAGCACCTCGGCCAGGCCGCCGGCGGCCATCGAGCAGGCCGAGCCGACCTCGCCCTGGCAGCCGACCTCGGCACCGGAGATCGACGCGTTCTCCTTGAACAGCACGCCGATCGCGCCCGCCGTCAGCAGGAACCGGACGACGCCGTCGTCCGAGGCCCCCGGCACGAACTTCGTGTAGTAGTGCAGGACGGCGGGAACGATGCCGGCCGCGCCGTTGGTCGGCGCGGTGACGACACGGCCGCCGGCGGCGTTCTCCTCGTTGACCGCCAACGCGAACAAGGTCACCCAGTCCATGACCCGCAGCGGGTCGGTGACGAAGTGCTCGCTCTCCAGCCGCTTGCGCATCTCGGCGGCGCGGCGGCGGACCTTCAGGCCGCCGGGCAGCGTGCCGTGCTCGGTGCAGCCGCGTTCGACGCACTCCTGCATGACGTGCCAGATGTGCAGAAGTCCTTCCCGCACTTCGGTTTCCGTGCGCCACGACAGCTCGTTGGCCATCATGATCTCACTGATCGACAGGCCGGTCTCGCGGCAGCGCGCGAGGAGCTGGTCGCCGGTCAGGAACGGGTGCGGCAACGGCGTGGTGTCCGGCTTGATGCGGTCGGTGCCCGACGCGTTCTCGTCGACGACGAAACCGCCGCCGATCGAGTAGTAGACGGCGTGCTCGACCGACTTGCCGCCGGCGAAGGCCTCGAAGCTCATCCCGTTGGGGTGCAACGGAAGTGACTTGCGGCGGTGCATGACGAGGTCGCGGTCGTGCGTGAACGCGATCTCGTGCGTGCCGCCGAGCCTCAGCCGTCCACTGGAGATGATCTCCTCGACGCGTTCCGCGGCGGCGGACGGGTCGACCTCCTCGGGGAGGTTGCCCTCCAGGCCGAGGAACACGGCCTTGGGGCTGCCGTGGCCGTGGCCCGTCGCGCCGAGCGAGCCGAACAGCTGGACGTGCACGCGATCCACAGTGGACAGCTGTGGGCCGAGCTTGTCGACGAACATCGCGGCCGCGCGCATCGGGCCGACCGTGTGCGAGCTGGACGGTCCGATGCCGACGGAGAACAGGTCGAAAACGCTGATCGCCACTGATCAGTCCTTCGTGGTGGTGGAGGTCAGTCAGTCTTGGTGAGCTCGGCGTACTTGGCCGCCGTGAGCAGGTTCTCGGCCGACTCGACGCGGACCTTGAACAGCCAGCCCTCGCCGTACGGGTCGTTGTTCACGATCGCCGGGTCCTGCACGACGGCGTCGTTGACCTCGATCACCTCGCCGGTCACGGGCGAGAACAGGTCGCTCACGGACTTGGTGGACTCGAGCTCACCGCACACGGCGTTGGTGACGACCTTGGCACCGACCTCGGGCAGCTGCACGTAGACGATGTCGCCGAGCGCGTCGGCGGCGTATTCGGTGATTCCGCAGGTCAGCGGGTCCTGGGTGCCCGGCGTCCAGTCGACCCACTCGTGTTCGACGGTGTAGAGCAGGTTCTCGGGGAACTCCACGGCGACTCCTCTGGCTGTGACGGGTCAGGACACTTCGCCCCCTCCGCCGTGCAGAGTTGCCTACCCCGAGTGGTCTTGCTGCCTGAGAGTGTGCGGGAGCTTGCCCCTTCGGCGCCCCGACTGCGTTCGTCGAGGTCTCTCCCACGCGGGTTCTGACGCTGACGCGCCGCGGCCGGTGTTCAGTTCTCGGCGCGAACGCTATGTGCGGCCCCCGCCGAGTGTCAACGCGGGAAGGTCAAGTGGAACGCGAACAACACTCAGGTCGCTCTGTCCTAACTGAACAACCGGAGGGTTACCGGATAGTGCGATCAGCACAGTGACATGACCTTGCGACTGGCCCACATTATGAGATGTCGGCCACCGAACGGAGGAGTCATCGTGCGGATCGCTGTTCCCCGCGAGATCAAGAACCACGAGTACCGCGTCGCTCTCACCCCTGCCGGTGCGCACGAGCTGACCAGCCGCGGCCACGACGTCTACGTCGAGCAGGGTGCCGGTCTCGGTTCCGCGATCACGGACGAGGAGTACCTCGCCGCGGGTGCCAAGATCCTCGCGACCGCCGACGACGTGTGGGCCGAGGGCGACCTGGTCCTCAAGGTCAAGGAGCCGATCGCCGAGGAGTACCCGCGTCTCCGCGCCGGCCAGACCCTCTTCACGTACCTGCACCTCGCCGCCGACAAGCCGCTGACCGAGGCGCTGCTGGCGTCCGGCACCACGGCCATCGCCTACGAGACCGTGCAGCTGCCGAACCGCGCGCTGCCGCTGCTCGCCCCGATGTCGGAGGTCGCGGGCCGCCTCGCCCCGCAGGTCGGCGCGTTCAGCCTGATGAAGCCCTCCGGCGGCCGCGGTGTGCTGCCCGGTGGCGTCCCCGGTGTCGCCCCGGCCCGCGTGGTCGTGATCGGCGGCGGCGTGGCGGGCGTCAACGCGGCCACCATCGCCGTCGGCATGGGCGCCGACGTGCAGATCCTCGACACCAACGTCGACCGCCTGCGCCAGATCGACGCCCAGTTCCAGGGCCGGCTGCGCACGCTCGCGTCCAACTCGTTCGCCATCGAGCAGGCCGTCCGCGAGGCCGACCTGGTCATCGGCGCCGTGCTCGTCCCCGGTGCCGCCGCGCCGAAGCTCGTGTCGAACACGCTGGTCGCCGACATGAAGCCGGGCTCGGTGCTCGTCGACATCGCCATCGACCAGGGCGGTTGCTTCGAGGACTCGCGCCCGACCACGCACGCCGAGCCGACCTACGAGGTCCACAACTCGGTCTTCTACTGCGTGGCGAACATGCCGGGCGCCGTTCCGCGCACCTCGACCTACGCGCTGACCAACGTGACGCTGCCGTACGCCGTCGCGCTGGCCGACAAGGGCTGGGAGAAGGCGCTGAAGGACGACCGTTCGCTCGCCCTGGGCCTCAACGTCCACGCGGGCAAGCTGACCAACGGCCCGGTGGCCGAGGCGACCGGCCTCGCGCACACGCCGCTGGAGTCCGTGATCTGAAAGCCGGCCAGATGAAAGCCAACTGAATGAATGAGGCCCCCGCACGCGAGCAACGCTGCGGGGGTTTCGCCTATCTGAGGGCCGAGATGCGCGCCTTGATGCCGTCGATCACGCAGTCCAGGCCGAACTCGAACTGCCCCTCCAGCGACCAGATCTCCGGCTGGTCCAGCATCGTGACGTAGGTCGGGTGCTTCTCCCGGTACAGGTCGGCGATCTTCGCGAGGTCCGGCGGCGGCGAGTCCATGCCGCCCCGGGCGGTGAAGTTGACCTCGGCGATCGCGTACCCGACCGCGAAGCTGGAGATCGTCGAGACAGACCGCGCCGCCCCTCCCAGCGACAGACCCGCCCGCAGCATGGGTTGCAACATCGCGTCGCTCATCGCCACGGCCTTCGGGCCGATGCTGTTGAACTCGCCGATGCCGCGGATCCACCACGGGTGCTTGTGCGCGAGACGACGCATCGAGTGCATCATCTCGCGCACAGCGAGCTCCCAGTCGTCGTCAGGACCCGGCAGCGGGAACTCTCCGTAGATCTCGTCGAGGCAGAGCTCGATCAGCGCGTCCTTCGTCGGCACGTGCCAGTACAACGACATGGGTGCCGCGCCGAGCGCCGCCGCGAGCTTGCGCATGGACAGCTTCTGCATGCCGTCGGCGTCCAGCATCTCCATCGCCTTGCGCACGATGGCGTCCCGGCTCAGGCCGAGGGGCTGGCCGCTGCCGGGCCTGGGCTTGCCGAACCACACGCTGTCCACGTCGCGATCCTATGCACGTCGCAGCAGCACGCTGGCCACAACACCTCCCAGGAACACGGCGATCGCGCCGATCACGAGGCTCACGCTCATGCCGTTCGAGAACGCCTCGCGCACGGCCGTGATGTCCGCACCGCTGTGCAGCGCCTCGCTCAGCGAACGCCCCGACACGCCGTCCGGCAGTGACGCCACGAACCGCGCCGACAGCAGCGCGCCCAGCACGGCGATGCCGAACGAGGAACCCAGCTCCGTCAGCGTGCCGGACAGCCCGGACGCGATGCCGGCGCGTTCCGGCGGGATCGACCCCATCAGGGCGTTGACCGCGACCGGTTGCGACACACCGACTCCGACGCCGATGAGCACCAGCCCGGCGAGCGTCGGCGGGTAGGTGTCGCCGATCGACAGCAGCAGCACGCCGCCCGCGACGATCGTCATGCCGAGCAGCATCGCCCGGCCGGCGCCGAGCTTCATCACGAGCTGTCCCAACGTGTTGCTGGTGACGAGCAACGCGATCGCCATCGGCGCCACCCGCACGCCCGCCTCCAGCGGGCTGTACCCCAGCACGCCCTGGAGGTGTTGCGTCAGCAGGAAGAGCGAGCCCGCCATGCCGAACGCGGCCAGCACGCCCGACGCCACCGCGCCGGTGAAGCGGCGGTTCTTGAAGAACCCGAGGTCGAGCATCGGCTCGGCGGTGTGCCGTTCCCACAACGCGAACCCGGTCATCGTCACCAGCCCGATCGCCACCGGCACCCCGAACTCGGCCGAGCCGAACCCGTGCTCCGGCACCTCGATCACGGCGTAGACGATCGACACCATGCCGATGATCGACAGGATCGAGCCGAGCACGTCGGGCTTGCGCACGGTCGGGTCCTTCGACTCCGGCACCAGGAACGCGACAGCCGCGATCGCGAGGAGCGCCACCGGCACGTTGATCAGGAACACCGAGCCCCACCAGAAGTGCTTGATCAGCGCGCCACCGATC
Organism: Lentzea sp. NPDC058450; assembly: GCF_042721395.1. NCBI lineage: Bacteria > Bacillati > Actinomycetota > Actinomycetes > Pseudonocardiales > Pseudonocardiaceae > Lentzea > Lentzea sp. NPDC058450. Next base: position 109,606 of record NZ_JBHXLO010000029.1, on the reverse strand, counting down.
ACCGGCCCGGCCGCGAAGCCGAGGCTCGTGACGGCGGCCCAGATGCCAATGGCCTTCGGGCGTTCCTTGTCGTCGAACAACTGCATGAGCACGGCCAGCGTGCCCGGCATCAGCACGGCGGCGCCGATCCCCATGAAGCCGCGGGCCGCGATCAACGCCTCGGACGAGCCCGCGTAGGCCGCCACCGCGCTGCCGGTGCCGAACAGCACCAGACCGGCCAGCAGGGCGCGCTTGCGGCCGAACCTGTCGCTCAACGACCCGGTCGTGAGCAGCAGGCCCGCCAGCGCGAGCGAGTAGGCGTTGATCATCCACTGGATGTCGGCGGTGCTCGCGTCCAAGCCCGTGGAGATGGACGGGATCGCCACGTTGAGCACGGTGTTGTCCAGCACCACGACCATCACGGACAGGCACAGCACGCCGAGCACGGCCCAGCGTTGCGGGTGCGGGTGCACCACGGCCTTCTCGGTCGTCGAAGTCATCTTTCCTCCCCCTTACGGTGTACGAGGAACTTACAGCGTACGAGACCGCAGGGCGCAAGCCGTTTTCGCTCAGGACGGAACGAGGTGACTCAAGCGCGCAGACGCGAGCGAGTTTCGGAAAGTTTTGGGGAAAATAAAGGGCGGCCGCGCTCAACCAGCCTGGGGGTCACTGGGAGCGGGGCCGCCGTCACCAAATATAGCGGGCTTCTCCGCGCCGCGCCCAGCACCCCCACCGAAACGCGACCCAAAAGTTTCCCCGAGTGGACCACCGCCCGTGTCCGGCCCGTCCAGCAAACGAGTGAATTCCGTGCCGCGCGGTGCGGCGAGCAGGGGCTTCGGCCGATGAAGACGGAGTCGGGTGTCCCTCGAAGGGAGATTCCATGGCTGAACCACAGGGATGGATCCACTGCCACGACCCGTTCGGTCGCGACAGATCGATGACCGTTCTGGTGGAGAACGACCGGGTCCTGCTGGTCACGCCTCCTGGCGAGACCGCTGTGATGTCCGCCACTCAGACGCGTCGGCTGGGCTCTTTGCTCGACCAGGCCACGGCGAAGATGTGATGGACGAGACCCTGCGCGACGCGGTGCTGCAACGCCTGGCACTGCTGGACAAGGTCGCCGAGCACGGAGAAGCCGAGGCGCTGGTCCCGTTGGCCCGCGCGGAGATCCACCGCCTCGCGGACGGCTGGCGCCTGCTGCTGACCGTGCACCAGCCCGACGAGGACGGCCGGTGCAGGGCCTGTCCCGGCTGGTTGCGGCGGCGGCGATGGCCTTGCCAGGTCTGGAACATGGCGCACCAGCACCTCATCGGTGAGGGCCTGCCGCACCGCGAACGGCGCCGGCCGTTGCGCAACCCCTTCACACGATCAGGTGTTATCGAACTGCCGGAGGAGACCCCGGCGGAGATGACCACCGAACTGCCCGTCGTGGCGGTGGAACCGTCGGTCGTGCACCGCGCGCCCGTCGTGTCCCGGCCCAAGCACGCCTTGCCGGAGTGACGATTCGGGCAGGATGGGCCGCATGCATGACGGCAGCGGCCTCATCGCGGTCCAGAACCTGACCAAGCACTTCGGTTCCGTGGCCGCGGTGCAGAACCTGAGTTTCACCGTGTCACCCGGCAGCGTGACGGGCTTCCTCGGGCCGAACGGCGCGGGCAAGACGACGACCCTGCGGATGTTGCTGGGTCTCGTGAAGCCCTCCTCCGGCACGGCGACGATCAACGGACGACCGTTCCACCAGCTCGGCCAGCCCGGTCGCGTGGTGGGCGCGGTGCTGGAGGCGCAGGGGTTCCACCCGCGCCGCACCGCGCGCAACCACCTCCGGGTCTACACGGCGGCGATCGGCGTGCCGGACGCGCAGGCCGACCAGGTGCTCAACCTGGTCGGTCTCGGCACGGCCGCCGACCGCGCCGTCGGCGGGTTCTCGCTCGGCATGAAGCAACGCCTGGCGGTCGCCACGGCGTTGCTCGGCGACCCGCAGGTGCTGGTGCTCGACGAGCCGGCGAACGGCCTCGACCCCGAGGGCATCGCGTGGCTGCGCAACTTCCTGCAGTCGTTCGCGCGGATGGGCCGCACGGTGCTGATCTCCAGCCACCTGCTGGCCGAGGTCGAGCAGACCGTCGACCAGGTCGTGATCGTCTCGCGCGGGCAGACCGTCTACTACGGGCCGTTGGACCACCTTCGCGCGCAACAACAACGCCGCGTGCTGGTGCAGCCGTCGGACGTCGCCGCGCTCGCGGCCGCGTTGCAGGCGGACGGCGTGACGTCGATCGAACAGCTCCCGGACGGGCGGCTCGCCGTGTCCGGTGTGGACTCGAAGCACGTGGCGGACAGCGCGTTGCGCGCGGGCGTGTCGATCTACGGCATCCAGGAGGAGCAGGTCGACCTGGAACAGCTCTTCTTCCGGCTCACCAGTGGCCAGTTCGCCGGGCACGTGCAGGCGCCGTACCAGCAGGGTGGGTGGGGTCGATGAACAACCTCGTGCAGGCGGAGCTCCGCAAGATCACGACGGTGGGCCTGTGGTGGGGCCTGCTGATCCCGACGGTGCTGGTCGCGCTGGGCGGCGGGCTGCTGTCCGGCGGCTTCGGCCAGCTGATGATCGAGTTCACCACGTCCGCGGAGGCCGAGCAGCTCTCCGACGTGCTCGGGGTGACGCCGGACCAGTGGAAGTTCTCGTTGCTGGGCATCGGCAGGACGATCAACATCGTCACGTTGTTCCCGCTGGTGTTCGGGGCGATGGCGTTCGCGAACGAGATCGGCACGCGGACGATCACCACGACGTTCCTGACGGCGCAGAACCGCGTGCAGGCGATGCTGGCGAAGCTGCTGGTCTACGCGCTCTGGGGCGCGATCTACGGCATCGCGACCATCGCGGCGGTGGCGCTCGGCGTGGTGATCACGAGCGGGTCCAGCCAGCTGCCGGGAGCGGGCGACTGGGCGATGCTCGCGCTGGCGTGCGTGCTGGCGTCGATCCTGATGACGATGTTCGGCGTCGGCCTGGGCGCGCTGATCCCGAGCGCGGCGGGCGTGGTCGTGCTGCTGATCATGTACTTCCTGGTGGTCGAGAACGCCCTGCAGTTCGGGCTGCGGCTCTCGAGCACGCCGGAGACGGTCGTCGGGTTCCTGCCGAACGGCTCGGTGAACGGGCTCACCGGCTCGGTCGTGGTCGACCTGTTCATGGCCAAGGCCGGGGTCGTGCCGGAGGAGGGCATCGACTTCCTGCGGATCATCGCGGGTGCCGGTGGCGCGCAGGCGTGGTGGCTGTCGGGGATCATCTTCCTCGGCTGGGTGGCGGCCGCGTTCGGCGGCGGCTGGGCCGTCATGACCCAGAAGGACATCACCTGACCTGCGGTTTCTGACGTCACGATTTTATGTCGGACCCCGACCGTACTGTGGGTTCCGTGACGAAGGGCTGGATCCGCCGACTTGCCGCCGCGTGCTGGCAGCACCCCCGCCTGGTGGTGCTGTCGGTGCTCGCCGCGGTCGTCGGCGTGGGTCTTCAGGCGGCAGGTCCGTTGCTGCTCAAGACGGCGATCGACGACTCGACGGGCGGCCGCACCGATCGGCTGTGGCCGTTGATGGTGGCGTTGATCGTGCTGGAGCTGCTGACGTTCGGGTCGGCGTTCTTACGTCGTTATCTGGGCGGCCGGCTGGCGTTGGGCGTGCAGCACGACCTTCGCCTGGGCGTGTTCTCGGCGGTGCAGCGGCTGGACGGCGCGAAGCAGGACGAGATGCGCACCGGCCAGATCGTGTCGCGCTCGATCACGGACCTGCAGCTGGTGCAGTCGTTGCTGATGATGGCGCCGCTGGCCGTGGGCACGGTGGTGTTCGCGGTGGCCGCGCTGGCGGCGATGATCTACCTGTCGATCCCGCTGACGATCATCGCGGTGATCGTGCTGCCGCTGGTGGCGTGGCTCGCGGGCCGCACCCGCCTGACGTTGTTCCCGGCCACCTGGTCGGCGCAGCAGCGGGCCGCCGACCTGGCGCAGCACGTGGAGGAGACCGTCACCGGCGTCCGCGTCGTGAAGGGCTTCGGCCAGGAGGCGCGAGAGGTCGCGCGGCTGGAGAAGCACGCGAAGTCCCTGTTCGCGGAACGCATGCGCGCCGCCCGCCTGTCCTCCAAGCCGCTGGCGACGGTGACGGCGCTCCCGCTCCTCGGCCAGGTGGCGGTGCTGGGCCTGGGCGGCTGGCTGGCCCTGCACGGCCAGGTCACGCTGGGCACGTTCCTCGCCTTCACCACCTACGTGGCCAACCTGGTGGGCCCGACCCGCCTGCTGTCGAGCCTGATGGTGTCCGCGCAGCTCGCCAGGGCGGGCGTGGAACGCGTCTACGAACTGATCGACTCACAGCCGGACGTGCAGGACGGCCCGGACGAGGTGCCACCGGGCCCGCTGGGCGTCACCTTCTCCGACGTGACCTTCGGCTACGCGCGGAGCGAACCGGTCCTGCAGGACTTCTCGATCTCGGTGGCCCCCGGCGAAACCCTGGCCCTGGTGGGCACGGCGGGCTCCGGCAAGTCGACGGTCTCGCTGCTCCTGCCCCGCTTCTACGACGTGCACGCGGGCGCGGTCGCCGTCGGCGACGCGGACGTGCGCACCCTGACCCTGGAGTCGTTGCGCGGCGCGATCGGCGTCGTCTTCGAAGAGGCGTTCCTCTTCTCCGACACGGTGTTCTCCAACATCGCGTACGGCAGCCCGGACGCCTCCCGGGCCGAGGTCGAACGAGCTGCCAAGGCAGCCGAGGCCCACGACTTCATCGAGGCCCTCCCCCTCGGCTACGACACGGTCGTGGGCGAACGAGGCCTCACCCTGTCCGGCGGCCAGCGCCAGCGGGTGGCCCTGGCCAGAGCCCTGCTGTCCGACCCGAGAATCCTCGTGCTGGACGACGCCACCTCCGCCGTCGACAACGCCACCGAGGCAGCGATCCACGCGACCCTGGCCTCGGTGACGGCGAACCGCACCACCCTCCTGGTGGCCCACCGCCGATCGACCCTGTCCCTGGCCGACCGGATCGCGGTCCTGGACGCGGGCAGAGTGGTCGACATCGGCACCCACGCCGAACTGACCGCCCGCTGCGCCCTCTACCGCGACCTGCTGGCGGGCCCGGACGAGGCGATCGAGTCCACCACCCCCGCCAGAACCGGCACCCTGTGGCCGACGATCACCCAGGCAGACCGCGACGAACGTCTGATCGCCGAAGCCAGGACCTCGACCCCGGCCTCCTCCTCCCGCCGCGCCGGAGGAGGCGGCGGCGGCCCCGGCGCCGGCATGGCAGCCCTGGCCGGCGGCCCGCCCACCCCGGAACTCCTGGCCCAGGTCCGCAAGCTCCCCCCGGCCACCGAAACGCCGGTCCTGCACGGCGAGGACCCCAGAGCACCAGACCCGACGTTCCGCCTGGCCCGCCTGCTGAAACCCGTCCGCTGGGCCCTGGCAGGAGTAGCGGTCCTGGTCGTCCTGGACGCCCTGGTGGGCATGGGCATGCCGTCCCTGGTCCGCCTGGGCATCGACGGCGGCGTCGTGAGCAACACCGAGTCCGTCGTGTGGCTGGCAGTGGTCCTCGGCATCGGCCTGGTGGCGATCGGCTGGCTGACCACGGCAGGCAGCACGATCTACGCGGCCCGCCTGGGCGAACGCCTCCTCTACCTGCTCCGCGTCCGCAGCTACGCCCACCTCCAACGCCTGGGCCTCGACTACTACGAGCGCGAGATGGCCGGCCGGATCATGACGAGGATGACCACGGACGTGGACGCCCTCTCCACGTTCCTGCAAACAGGCCTCGTGACAGCAGTGATCAGCCTGATCACCGTGGTCGGCATCACCGCGGCCCTGGTGGTCACCGACCCGTCACTGGCCCTGATAGCCCTGGCAGTGCTCCCGATCCTGACAGTCGCCACGATCGTCTTCCAACGCCTCTCCTCCACCGCCTACGCGGAAGCAAGAGAGCGCGTGAGCGCGGTCAACGCCGACCTCCAGGAAAACGTCTCAGGCCTGCGCACCTCCCAGGCCTACACCAGAGAACGCCGCTCAGCGGAAGCCTTCGCCGAACGCAGCGACGCCTACCGCCGCTCCCGCCTGCAGGCCCAGCGCTACATCGCCACCTACTTCCCGTTCGTGGCCATGCTCAGCGGCGTGGCCCAAGCCGTAGTGCTGGCCGTAGGCGCCCACCGAGTGGCAACAGGCAGCCTCACCCCAGGCGTACTGCTGGCCTTCCTCCTCTACCTGGGCCTGTTCTTCAGCCCGATCCAACAACTCTCAGGCGTCTTCGACGGCTACCAACAGGCAAGGGTGGGCCTGCGCAGAATCGGCGACCTGCTCCGCACCCCGAGCACAGTGGAACCACCAGAAAACCCGATCCCGGTCCCCACCCACCTCAAGGGCGAGGTAGAGCTCCACAACGTGAGCTTCACCTACACAGGAGCAGAAACCCCAGCCCTGAAAAACATCAACCTGCACGTCCCCCCAGGCGAAACAGTGGCCCTGGTAGGCGAAACAGGCGCAGGCAAATCCACCCTGGTAAAACTGATCGCCCGCTTCTACGACGCCACAGAAGGCACAGTAAAAGTAGACGGCGAGGACATCAAAACCTACGACCTCTACACCTACCGCCAAAGGCTGGGCGTAGTCCCCCAAGAGGCGCACCTCTTCGGCGGCGACATAGCCACCAACATAGCCTACGGCCGCCCAACAGCAACAAAAGAAGAAATCCAAAAAGCAACCGAATCCGTAGGCGCCCTGAACATGGTGGCCACCCTCCAAAACGGCTTCCACCACGAAGCAGGCGAACGAGGCAACCACCTCTCAGCAGGCCAACGCCAACTAGTGGCCCTCGCACGAGCAGAACTGGTGAACCCAGACCTACTCCTCCTGGACGAAGCAACAGCAGCCCTGGACCCAGCCACCGAATCAGCAGTACTGGCAGCCAGCGACCACCTGACAGGCCCAAGAACCACCTTCGTAGTGGCCCACCGCCTGGCCACAGCAGCAAAGGCAGACCGAATCCTGGTCCTGACCAACGGCGAAATAACCGAACAAGGCACCCACGCCGACCTATTAACAGCAAACGGCACCTACGCCCGCCTATGGCACCACGGCGACACACCAGATGCCCCACCCCAAACACCCTGACCACCACCAGCACCAGCAAGCCTCCGCCTACGAGCCCCACCAGCCAGCCCCCCACCAGCCAGGCAACCATGCGAGGTGAGCCGCGTGAGGCGAGCCGGAAGGTCACCAAACGCAAGGCAGCCCAACCGCATGGCCGATGCGGTCGACCAATGGCTTGAGGAGAACGCGAAGCCGAAGGCGAGCCCGACCGAGCAAGCAAACAGCGATGGCGCAGCCGAGCCCACCCAAGACCCAAACGCAATGCCGAAGGCGAGGCGTCCTTACTTCTTGGCTCGGTCAAAGCGGTGTGGTGACGTGCGGTGCCAACTCAGCCACGCACCCGAGGAGATTGGGGCTTGACTTTGGGTGCGAGGTGCTACCCCTCGCGGATCGGCCGGGCGCTTTTCAGCCCGGCCTTTTCCGGCCGACCAGCGCCTCGCAAGGGCCCCGAAGTCAAGCCCCAATCTCTATCGTCGCGCAGCGGCGATGACTCGACCACGCTCGTCACTGCCCACGCAACCCACCAGCAAAGGTGACCAGACCACAAAACCCGGCCACCCCGCTGGAACAGGAACCAACCAACGCAAGCCGACCCGCACCCACCCCCGCCACCACACACCTCCACCACCCCACCCCACCCCACCCCCAGGGGAGCCGAAATGCCGACCCGCCCCTCAATCCTCTACGTCTCCAACCTCGCCTACCCAGCAAAAGGCCGCCGCTACTGCGACGAAGACATCTACCTGACCTCAACCCTGAGACAACACTTCGACATAGCCATAACCCACCCAGAAGACGCCGCCACCCTGATGGACAACTTCGACACAGTCGTGGTGAGAAACAGCGGCCCGGTAATCGACTACCCGACCGCCTACGAAACCTTCCGAACCAAAGCCACCACCACCGGCCACCGCGTCTACAACCCCCTGACGGGCAAGGCCGACATGGCCGGCAAGCAGTACATGCTCGACCTGACCACCGAGGGCTACCCGGTCATCCCCACGATCGACGACCTGACGAACCTCCACCTCCTGACCGACCTGGCAGATCGACACAACCTCCCCACCCCCACGACCTACGTCACCAAGCCGAAGGCAGGCGCCGACTCCCACGGCCTGGAGTTCCACACCAGAGAAACCCTGGAAAACCGCGAAGCCTTTCGCAGAACCCGAGAAGCCACCCACCCCCAGGACGCCACCCGCAACCCCGCCGACAAACCCACTGACGACCCCACCAACGACCGCACCAACGAACCCAGCGAATCCGCCGCGGAAGCCACCAGAGAAACCACCGAACGAATCCCGGGCAGCCCCCTCCAAAACCCGGACGCCACCGAACGAATCCCCGGCGACACCCTCATCCAGCCCAAGATCGATTTCCGCTACGAGGTGTCGTTCTACTTCGTGGACCAGGACTTCCAGTACGCCCTGCACGCACCCGACCCCGCCCAGCGATGGGAACTGACCCTCTACACCCCGTCCGACGAGGACCTGGAATTCGCCCAGAAGTTCATAGCCTGGAACGACCTCCCCCACGGCATCCAGCGCGTCGACGCCTGCCGAACCCAGACCGATGACCTGCTGCTGGTCGAACTGGAGGACCTCAACCCGTACCTGTCGCTGGACCGCACCACAGACGACATCCGCACCCGCTTCGCCGAGGCGATGACCACCTCACTGCGCAACTCCCTCGACAGCTGACCGAGCAGCCGACCGAACAACTGACCCGGCAGCCACCCCACAACTGCCCCGGCCGTCATCTCAACAGCAGCCATCTCGACAACTGGCCCGGCAGCCAACTCAACAACTGCCCCGGCAGCCAACTCACCAGCCCACCAACGGTTCAGCGCACTGAACCAGCACCCGCCCACATGAACGAACCCGCACACCCACCACGAACGAACCCGAACGCTCAAGATCAATCCGCAGGGCGACGGTGTTGTACCTATCGTGAACTGATCAGTGCGCTCAGTGCGTATGCCCGTCCAACAGCTCAACGAGCATTACCCGAAAGGGAGGCGACGTAGTGAGACACACATCAAGAATTGCTCAACACCGGGTGACGGCAGGCCCGTCCTGATCGATCCTGTGACAGAGCACTCCTTGCCAGGTGCCTCCAGCGTGTGAAGGCCTGTGTCAGGGGGACTAACCTGACTACCGCATGAGTCATCACCAAGAGCGAGATGGATAGAGGCGAGCGCCAGCCGTGTCCAGCAGCAGTCCTGCGTCACAATTCGGGCCGAACGAGTGGCTCGTCGAGGAGATGTACGAGCAGTTCCTCGCGGACCCGTCATCCGTAGACCCGGCATGGCATGACTTCTTTGCCGACTACAAGCGTGCGGGCGGCAACGGCAGTGCCGCCACGGTCAGCGCGGGTGGCTCCACGGCCACCACGACCGCGACCGTGACGCCGCCGGCGGCGGACACCGCCAAGCCCGCGCCCGCCGCACCCAAGCCTGCCGCGCAGTCGCAGCCGAAGCCGGCGGCCACGTTGCCGTCGACCGGCAAGCCCGCGCCGCAGCAGGCCGCGAAGGCAGCCCCGGTGAAGCCGAGCGCGCAGCCCGAGCAGAAGCAGCTGCGCGGTGCCTCCGCCGCGATCGCGAAGAACATGGAGCTGTCGCTCACCGTTCCGACCGCGACCAGCGTGCGCGCCGTGCCCGCGAAGCTGCTGGCCGACAACCGCATCGTCATCAACAACCACCTGAAGCGGACGCGTGGCGGGAAGGTCTCCTTCACCCACGTCATCGGCTACGCGGTCGTCCGGGCGCTGCAGGCGTTCCCGAACCTGAACCGCCACTACGCCGAGGTGGACGGCAAGCCGTTCGTCGTCACGCCGGAGCACGTGAACTTCGGTCTGGCGATCGACCTGCCCGGCAAGGACGGCAGCCGCACGCTGGTCGTCGCGTCGGTCAAGGGCTGCGAGAACATGACGTTCACGCAGTTCTGGCAGGCCTACGAGGACCTGATCCGCAAGGCGCGCTCCGGCTCGCTGACGGCGGACGACTTCTCGGGCACCACGATCTCGCTGACCAACCCCGGCACGATCGGCACCAACCACTCGGTGCCGCGGCTGCAGGCCGGTCAGGGCGCGATCATCGGCGTCGGCGCGATGGAGTACCCCGCGCACTTCCAGGGCACCAGCGAGCAGGCCCTCACGGACATGGGCGTCAGCAAGATCATCACGCTGACCTCCACGTACGACCACCGCATCATCCAGGGCGCGGAGTCGGGCGAGTTCCTCAAGCGCATCCACCAGCTGCTGCTGGGCGAGGACGGCTTCTACGACGACATCTTCGCGTCGCTGCGGCTGCCGTACGAGCCGATCCGCTGGGTCGCCGACATCCCCGAGGGCGCTGTCGACAAGACGGCCCGCGTCATCGAGCTGATCGACGCGTTCCGCACCCGCGGCCACCTGATGGCCGACACGGACCCGCTGAACTACCGCCAGCGCTCCCACGCCGACCTGGACGTGCTCAGCCACGGCCTGACGCTGTGGGACCTCGACCGCGAGTTCCCGGTCGGCGGCTTCGCCGGCAAGGAGCGGATGAAGCTCCGCGACATCCTGGGCGTGCTGCGCAACTCGTACTGCCGCACCGTCGGCGTCGAGTACATGCACATCCTGGAGCCGGAAGAGCGCCAGTGGATCCAGGAACGCGTCGAGGTTCCGCACGAGAAGCCGCCGGCCACCGTGCAGAAGTACATCCTCAGCAAGCTGAACGCCGCTGAGGCCTTCGAGACGTTCCTGCAGACGAAGTACGTCGGCCAGAAGCGCTTCTCGCTGGAGGGCGGCGAGACCGTCATCCCGCTGCTCGACGCGGTGCTCGACAAGGCCGCCGAGCACGAGCTCGACGAGGTCGTCATCGGCATGCCGCACCGCGGCCGCCTGAACGTGCTCGCGAACATCGTCGGCAAGCCGATCTCGCAGATCTTCCGCGAGTTCGAGGGCAACCTCGACCCCGGCCAGGCGCACGGCTCCGGCGACGTGAAGTACCACCTCGGTGCCGAGGGCAAGTACTTCCGCATGTTCGGCGACGGCGAGACCAAGGTGTCGCTGACGGCGAACCCGTCGCACCTCGAAGCGGTCGACCCGGTCCTCGAGGGCATCGTCCGCGCCAAGCAGGACCTGCTGGACAAGGGCGGCGACTTCTTCCCCGTCCTGCCGGTCGCCCTGCACGGTGACGCGGCGTTCGCGGGCCAGGGCGTCGTCGCCGAGACCCTGAACCTGGCGCTCGTGCGCGGCTACCGCACCGGTGGCACCGTGCACATCGTCGTGAACAACCAGGTCGGCTTCACGACCGCGCCGGAGAACTCGCGGTCCTCGAAGTACTCGACCGACGTCGCGAAGATGATCGGTTCGCCGGTCTTCCACGTGAACGGCGACGACCCCGAGGCCTGCTACTGGGTCGCGAAGCTGGCCGTCGAGTACCGCCAGGCGTTCGCCAAGGACGTCGTGATCGACATGGTCTGCTACCGCCGCCGAGGCCACAACGAGGGCGACGACCCCTCGATGACGCAGCCGGCGATGTACGACGTGATCGACCAGAAGCGCTCGGTGCGCAAGACCTACACCGAGTCCCTGATCGGCCGCGGCGACATCACGGTCGAAGAGGCTGAGAAGGCGCTGCAGGACTTCTCCAGCCAGCTGGAGCACGTCTTCAACGAGGTCCGCGAGCTCGAGAAGCACCCGGTGACGGTCAGCCCGTCGGTGGAGGCCGAGCAGCAGATCCCGGCGAAGCTGCCCACGCACATCAGCCGTGAGGTGCTGGAGCACATCGCGGACTCGCACGTGAACCTGCCCGAGGGCTTCACGCCGCACGCGCGCGTCAAGCCGGTGCTCGACCGCCGCGCCAAGATGGCGCGCGAGGGTGGCATCGACTGGGCGTTCGCCGAGCTGCTCGCGTTCGGCTCGCTCGCGATCGAGGGCCGCAACATCCGCCTGGCCGGTCAGGACTCGCGCCGCGGCACGTTCGTGCAGCGCCACGCGACCCTGATCGACCGCAAGACGGGCGACGAGTACACGCCGCTGCAGCACCTGTCGGACGACCAGGGCAAGTTCATGGTCTACGACTCGGTGCTGTCGGAGTTCGCGGCGGTCGGCTTCGAGTACGGCTACTCGGTGGCGAACCCGCAGGCACTGGTCCTGTGGGAGGCGCAGTTCGGTGACTTCGTCAACGGCGCGCAGCCGATCATCGACGAGTTCATCTCGTCCGGTGAGGCCAAGTGGGGTCAGCGTTCCGACGTCGTGATCCTGCTGCCGCACGGCCACGAGGGCCAGGGCCCCGACCACACGTCGGGCCGCATCGAGCGCTGGCTGCAGCTGTGCGCCGAGGGCTCCATGACCGTCGCGGTGCCGTCGACCCCGGCGAACTACTTCCACCTGCTGCGTCGCCACGCCCTCGACGGCGTCGACCGGCCGCTGATCGTGTTCACGCCGAAGTCGATGCTGCGCCTCAAGGCCGCCGTCAGCACCACGGACGAGTTCATCAACGACCGGTTCCACTCGGTGATGGACGACCCGACCATCAAGGACCCGAACGCGGTCACGAAGGTCCTGCTGTGCAGCGGCAAGATCTCCTACGAGCTGCACGCCGAGCGCGAGAAGCGCGGCGGCGGCGACGTGGCGATCGTGCGCGTCGAGCAGCTCTACCCCGTCCCGGCCCGCAAGCTGACCGAGACGCTGGAGCGCTACCCGAACGCGAAGGACGTCCGCTGGGTGCAGGAGGAGCCGGCGAACCAGGGTGCGTGGCCGTTCTACGGCCTGGCCCTGCCGGAGCTGCTCCCCGAGCACCTGGGCACCGTCCGCCGCGTGTCGCGCCGCCCGATGGCCGCCCCGTCGGCCGGTTCGAGCAAGGTGCACGAGGTCGAACAGCGCGAGATCATCACGCGCGCGTTCGAGTAAGCACGCACTGAACGGACGAGCCGCCGGATTCCCCAGGGGTCCGGCGGTTCGTTTTCTCAAGCCCCCACAGGAGTGTCCATGTACCACACCGATCGCGGCATCGAAGAGCTCGAGAAGCGGCGCGGCGAGGAGGAGGTCTCCTTCGCGTGGCTAGCCGACAAGCTGCGCGAGTTCGTCGACGCCAACCCGGAGTTCGAGACGCCGATCGAACGCTTCGCAACGTTCCTCGCGCGCGATGACGACGACTTCGAAGACTGAGCACCACTCACCACGAATAACGTGACGATCGGCGCCTCCCGTTCGACAGAGGTGCATGGGCAAGCACCTGGCGCCGCTCCTCATGGCTCTCGTCCCGCCCGCCGCCGCCTTCGCCTGGCTCCAGACGTGGGCGGCGGCGCATCCGGTGCAGGCGATGGCGATACTCCTGGCCTGGCAGGCCCTGGTCTGGGGCGCCACCCTCGTCACCAAGCTCGTGGGCGGCACCGCCGACGAGCTGAACCAGAAGTGGAAAGTCCGCCTGGCCAACGCCATCGACGGCGTGGTCAGCCGACTCTTCTCGGGCTACCGAGGCCGCTATCGCAAGGCGATGCTGAGCAACCTGAGGTTCGTGGACCTCAAGGGCCTCGCGACGATGGGCTTTTACACCCCGAGACTGGACGAGGTGTTCGTCGACGTCAGCCTCGTGCACAGCGATCCACAGAAAGTGGCCTCACACGTCATCGGCGGCAGGGCCTCCGACTCGGACCGCCGCTTCCTCGGCGACCTGATCGACCAGCCGACCCCGGTCGTCCTGGCCGTGATCGGTGCACCGGGCTGCGGCAAGACAACCCTCCTGCGGCACACCGCGATGCTCGTCTGCCGCAATCGCCGCCGCCGACCCGTCCCGGTGCTGCTGTACCTGCGAGACCACGTCCACGCCATCGCGAACGACCGCCCGCTCACGACGCTGACCGACCGCAACGCCCCGTCCGGCTGGTTCGAACGCAAGCTCCAGGCGGGTCGATGCGTGGTGCTGCTCGACGGCCTGGACGAGGTCGCCGACCTGGAGAACCGCCTCCAGGTCTCCGAGTGGGTCGAACGCCAGGTGGCCGCCTACCCCGACAACGACTTCGTCATCACCTCCCGCCCGCACGGCTACTACACGGCACCCGTGTCCGGCGCGGAGATCGTGCAGGTGCGCGGCTTCACCGACGAGCAGGTGACCAGGTTCGTCCGCAGCTGGTACCTGGCGTTCGAGCAGCGCAGCACACAGGAGAAGTCAGCGGTCATCGCCGAACTGGCCGCGCAGGAGTCCACCGACCTCCTCGAACGCCTGCGCCAGAACACGGCGCTCTACGAGCTGACCGTGAACCCGTTGCTGCTCACCATGATCGCCAACGTGCACAAGTTCCGCGGCGCGCTGCCTGGCAGCCGGGTAGACCTGTACGGCGAGATCTGCCAGGTCCTGTTGTGGCGGCGGCAGGAGGCCAAGAAGCTCGAGTCAGAACTGACCGGCGACCAGAAGATGGCGCTGCTGAGCGCACTCGCCTACTCGATGATGGCCCGCCGGCTGCGCGACCTCAGCCGCGACCAGATCGCCGTCGAGGTCCGCAACTCGTTGCAGCGCATGACGAACGAGCTGGACGAGACCAGGTTCCTGGAGCAGATGACGTCCTGCGGCCTGCTGATGGAACGGGAGCGGGACATCTTCGCCTTCGCCCACCTGACGTTCCAGGAATACCTTGCGGCGCACTACATCCGTGAGAAGCAGGCGATCAGTGTGCTGGTCGAGAGTGTCGACGACGTGTGGTGGCGCGAAACCACACTGCTGCACGTGGCTCGCGCCAACGCCGACCCGATCGTCGAGGCGTGCCTCAGCGCCGGCTCGGCCGAGGCCTTGTCACTGGCTTTCGACTGCCAGGAGCAGGGCAGCGAGTTGGCGCGAGCTCTTCGCTCGGAGCTCGACCAGTTGCTGGACGTGGCGCACGACCCGAACGCGGCCGACGACCTGCGCCATCTCATGACGCGTGTCGAGCTGGCGCGGTACCTGCGGAACCGCGTGCGCACCGGCGAGGGCACTCACATCTGCTCAGAACCCGTGCCTGTGCGCATCTACCGGTTGTTCCTGCTCCACTCCCCGGATCGAACACCGGACGTTCCGCTGGGCGCGCCGGACGACCCGGCCAGGGGGATGTGGCCCGACGACGCGGCCGACTTCGTCTGGTGGGTCAACCACACCGTGGGTGTCGGACAGACCTTCGGTCTGGGACGAACAGCCGAGCTGATGTCGTCCCCTCTCGCGGCAAAGATCAACTCGTTGTCGCCCTACACACCGGACGACAACCACGCGGGCCACTTCAGCATCACGCGCGGTGAGTTGATGAGCGACTTGGAGAACGACGTCGACCTGCTGTTCGAACAGTTGTCGAGCGCCGCGGTCACATTCGTGAGCCTCGGAACCAGCTTCAACCGGTTTCGTCCGCCCGTGCACGTGTCGTCGCTGAAGCTGCTCAAGCTCAACGTGTCCGCCACGAACGAAGACGCCGAGGTCGTCCTGGGCCAACTGCTTGCCCAGGGCATGCTCCCGCCGCCCTCGTCGCGGTCGAAGTTCATCGGCAAGTGCGTTCAGGCCCTCTCCGCCGAGCTCGTCTTCCCGGCCGACGACGCCTTCTACGCGGCGGTTCTCCGGAGCCCCTCTCACACGCTGAGGCTGGCGCGGAAAGCCGCGTTGACCGACTGGGGAACAGCACGCATCAAGTCCTTCATCGAAGCGGTCTCAGCGGTCTTCCACAGAAGGGTCCCGCTCACCCCGGAACTCGCCGCCGAGTTGCGCATCCTCGCCCTGTGCTTGGAGGGGGAGGCGACCCAGTTCAACTGGGCCCCATTCCTGGACTTGGCCGCCAGCCTGTCGGTGATGCAACGACGGGCTGACGGCCGACTCCCCGCGAACGAGACGATCATCCTGGCGACCGACTAACGGGTCACCAGGCGTAGGCCTCCGGCGCCGGCTTCGAGCCGTTTGGCCCCGGAGCCGGGAACAGCTCGTCGAGTTTCGTCAGCACCTCCGCGTCGAGCTTCAACTCGGCGGCACGCAACGAGTTGTCGAGCTGCTCGATCGTGCGCGGCCCGATGATCGGCGCCGTCACGCCCTCTTGGTGCAGCAGCCACGCCAACCCGACGTTCGCCGGGTCCTCGCCGATCTCGGCGCAGAGCTTCTCGTAGGCCTCGATCTGGTCGCGGCTCTTCTCCAACGCATCCGCGGAACGCCCGGACGCGGAGCGCGAAACGCCACCCTCGCGCTGCTTGCGCAACACGCCGCCCAGCAGCCCGCCGTGCAGCGGCGACCACGGGATCACGCCGAGGCCGTAGTGGCGGGCGGCCGGCAGGACCTCCAGCTCGGCCCAGCGGGTCATCAGGTTGTAGATGGACTGCTCCGACACCAGGCCGAGGAAGCCACGGGTCTTGGCTGCCTCCGCGGCCTGGGCGATGTGCCAGCCGGCGAAGTTGGAGGAGCCGAAGTAGATGACCTTGCCCTGCTGGCGCAGGACGGAGAAGGCCTCCCAGATCTCGTCCCACGGCGTGGCGCGGTCGACGTGGTGCATCTGGTAGAGGTCGATGTAGTCGGTCTGCATGCGCTTCAACGAGGCGTCGGCGGCTCGGCGGATGTTCAGGGCCGAGAGCTTGGTCTCGTTGGGCCAGGTGCCCATGCTGCCGTAGAGCTTGGTGGCGATGACGGTCCGCTCGCGGCGGGTGCCGCCCTTCGCGAACCAGCGGCCGATGATGTTCTCGGTGACGCCCTCGCCCTGCTTCCAGCCGTAGACGTTGGCCGTGTCGAAGAAGTTCAGGCCGTGCTCGTGGGCGCGGTCCATGATCGCGTGGCTGTCGTCCTCGGTCGTCTCGGGACCGAAGTTCATCGTGCCGAGGCACAGGCGGGAGACGGACAGGCCGCTGCGGCCGAGGTTCGTGTACTCCATGCCACTCACCCTGCCCCCATCGAACGCCGCATGCCACGTGGAGTTGCTCCAGCTACGCCGGCCGCGGCCGCGAATTCTTGCACTGGGCAAGAGCTACTGGCGGTGATCGAATCCGGGCGGAGCAAGTACAGCGCGTGCCCGAAATCGGTTTCGACACAGTTTTGACAGTATTGAAAACTGAAGTTTCGAACCTGTTATCCGGCGCACAGCTCGCGTTAGTTTCTTGGTGTTCCCCAGTTCATTCCCTGCCAGGAGGAACCCCATGGCTCTTCGGCGTCATGTCGCCATCGCGGCGGCATTGGGCATCGCTTCCACGGCGATGTGGACGCCCACCGCGATCGCTGAGCAAGCAGTTCTGCCCGGTTCGGGCACGCAGGCGGTCGAGGGCAGCTACATCGTGGTGCTGAAGGACGGAGCGCGCACCCCTGCCAGCGCGTTGGCGTCCCGCTACCAGGGCAATCTCAAGTACACCTACAGCGCCGCGCTGAACGGGTTCTCGGTCACCGGAATGTCGGATCGTCAGGCTCGGCGCCTTGCGGCCGACCCCGACGTGCAATTCGTCGAGCGCAACACGGTCGCCACCATCCAGGCCACTCAGTCGAACCCCGTGTGGGGCCTTGACCGGATCGACCAGGCGAACCTGCCGCTGAGCAACTCGTACACCTACCCGAACACCGCGTCGAACGTGAACGCGTACGTTCTCGACACCGGAATCAGGAAAACGCATTCCGAATTCGAGGGCCGGGCGACCGACGGTTACGACTTCATCGACAACGACGCCACGGCGCAGGACTGCCAGGGCCACGGCACGCACGTCGCCGGCACGGTCGGCGGCAAGACGTACGGTGTCGCGAAGAAGGCCAAGCTGGTCGGCGTCCGGGTGCTCGACTGCAACGGCAGCGGCCCCTGGGACACCATCATCCGCGGCATCGACTGGGTGACGGCCAACGGCAAGAAGCCCGCCGTCGTCAACATGAGCCTCGGCGGCAGCGGCACGAACGCCTCGCTGGAGAACGCCGTCAAGCGGTCGATCAGCGCGGGCTTCACCTACGTGCTCGCGGGCGGCAACAGCGGCCAGGACTCCTGCAACTTCACCCCGGCCCGCACGCCGGAGGCGATCACCGTGGGTGCGTCCGACCGCGCCGACAAGCGGTCGATCTGGTCCGCCGGGTCGTCGAACTGGGGCAAGTGCCTCGACATCTGGGCGCCGGGCAGCGACATCGTGTCCGCCTCCCACAGCAACGACACGGGCACGCGGTCCATGGGCGGCACGTCGATGGCCTCCCCGCACGTCGCCGGCGCGGCCGCGCTCTACCTGAGCGCGAACCCCTCCGCGACGCCCGCCCAGGTGCGCAACGCCCTGGTCGGCGCGGCCACGCCCAACAAGCTGACCGACATCAAGACGGGTTCGCCGAACCTGCTCTTGAAGGTCTAGGAACCTGCCGTCGCCGCCACCCTGCAGCGGCGACGGCCATCCTGGGCGCCCTCGATGCCACGGCCGAATGCGGCTCGGCCAAGAGCATCGTTTCGACTGGGGGCGCTTGCGGTGGGAGTGGGAGTAGCGGCTACTCCCACTCCCACCGCACTCCGTAGATTCCGGGCTTCGAGTTCCGCACGTGGATGTGCGTCGACGCCGTCGTCCCGATCCACAGGTCGTTCAGCGCCGTCTCCGGCTCGTGCAACGACGGCCGGGCGAACTGGAAGCACCGCGCCGGCACCGCGTCCGGGTGGAAGTCGATCTGCAGCGTGTAGTCGTTGACAGGCCTCAGGAAACGCCGGTCGCAGACCTCGCTGTCCGCGCCGGGTCTCATCCGGACCGTGTAGTCCACCAGCGCCGTCTCGCCCGCCCGCAGCATCCGGTCGAAGAGGATCTCCGCGACGAGGAACCCCGTCGAGTCCTCCCCGCGCACCCGCCCGAGCCGGCACGGCGCCCCCGCCTCGATCGACGGCACGCCGAAGTCCGTCGCGTCGGCGAGCTGGATGGCGAGGAACCTGTCCACCCCGTCCTCCAACGCCTGGACGACGCCCGTGCAGCGGTTCGAGACCTCACGGCGGTCCGGCCCGATCACCTGCCGGTCCTGCACGCTCAGGTACGTCGTGGCCGTCGGGTTCAGCCTGTCGATGCGCGCCATGACCTCACCGAGGTCGGTGGCCCGCGAGTCCCACATGTCCTCCAGGGACAGCGATTGGTCCACCCACCGCCCGCGTGGCCGCTTGTCGCCCAGCCGGTCGGTCAGGAAGCCCTCACCGAGGTCGAGCAGCTCCTCGAGCGCCGCGACGACCTTGAGCGACTCCGGGCGTTCCGGACGGCTTCGGCCGCGACGCCAGTAGCTCAGCGTCGAGATGCTGACCTGCATGCCCCGCGCCGCCAGGTGGTGCTGGATGCGTTCGAGGCTGAGGCCGCTGTTGTCGACGGCTTTCGTCAGGGCCTCCGCGAAATCCACCACGAGGACACCGTACGGCCCCGCACCTTCCGCCAGTAGGCCCACACGGAGGTGAATGAGACGGCAGTCTCAATTGGCGCGTACGCCTCGTTGCCACACGGAGTGCGTCAAAGGGACCCCGGGGCGGTACGCCAGATGAGTGATCGAGGGCGCGTCCAGCACGTGAAGATCAGCCCGCGCACCAGGCCTGATGACGCCGACGTCGTCCCGTCGCAACGCCCGCGCGCCGCCCGCCGTGGCCGCCCAGACCGCCTCCTCGACGGTCATCCGCATCTGCAGGACGGCTGTCGTCACGCAGAACGCCATCGACGAGGTGTACGAGGAGCCGGGGTTGCAGTTGCTGGCGAGCGCGACGGTCGCACCGGCGTCGAGCAGCGCGCGGGCGGGTGGCAGCGACTGGCGGGTGGAGAGATCGCAGGCCGGAAGCAGCGTCGCGACGGTGCCGGACGACGCCAGCGCGTCGACGTCAGACCCGGAAAGGTATGTGCAGTGGTCCACTGACGCGGCGCCGAGCTCGACGGCCAGCCGCACGCCGGGGCCCTCGCCGAGCTGGTTGCCGTGCACGCGCAGGCCGAGGCCCTTCTTCGCCGCGGCCTCCAGCACCGCCTTCGACTGGTCGTAGTCGAACGCGCCCTTCTCGCAGAACACGTCTGCCCAGCTCACGAGGGGTGCGACGGCGTCGAGCATCTCGCCGCGCACCAGGTCGACGTAGGAGTCGGCATCCGCACCCGGAGGCACCAGGTGCGCGCCGAGGAACGTGACCTCGTCGGCGTGCTCGGCGGCGATGCGGGCCGACCGCACCTCGTCGGCGACGTTCAGGCCGTAGCCGGTCTTGGTCTCGACGAACGTCGTCCCCTGCCGCAACGCCTCCGCGACGTGCTTGCGGACCACGGCGGCCAGTTCCTCGTCGGATGCCGCCCGCGTCGCGTTCACGGTCACGGCGATGCCGCCCGCGGTGTACGGCTTGCCCGCCATGCGCGCACCGAACTCGGCGGTGCGGTCGCCCGCGAACACCAGGTGGGTGTGGCTGTCGACCCAGCCGGGCAGCACCGCGCGGCCCTCGACGTCGACGCATTCGTCTGCCGCCGGAGCGTCTCCCGCAGCGCCGACCCAGGCGATCTCGGCACCGTCGATGACCAGCGCGTCGCCGCTGACCTCGGTGTTCGTGGTCAGCTCACCGATGCCGGTGATCAGCACGCTCATGCCCACAGCTCCTCGATCGCGTCCGCCAGCAGCCTGCCGACGTCTCCCAGGGTCTCGTGCACACCACCGGCAGCGACCACCCGGCCGCCGACCACCACGGTGTCCACATCGGACGCCGTCGCGGACAGGAGGACCTGCTGCGGCAACGATCCCGCGGTGCGCGGCGTCGAGCAGCTGATGGCCACGAGGTCGCACGGCGCGCCGACCTCGATGCGTCCGCCGTTCCAGCCGAGCGCGGAGTGCCGGGTGGCGGCCTCCATCAACTCGGCCGGGGAGAAGCGGCCGCGCTGACCCGTCCGCAACCGCTCGTTGTGCTCCAGCGCCCTGGACTCCAGCAACGGGTCGATCACCGCGTGCTGGTCGCTGCCGAGCGAGAGCGGGCTGCCGGCGTCGGCCAGCTCACGGGCGGGACCGATGCCGTCCGCGAGGTCCGCCTCGGTCGTCGGGCAGAAGCACGCGCCGGTGCCGGAACCGCCCAGCAACGCGATGTCCTCGGACGTGAGGTGCGTGGCGTGCACGGCCGTGGTGCGCGGCGAGAGAGCGCCCGCCTCGTGCAGCAACGCGGTCGGCGTCAGGCCGTACGCGGCGAGGCACGCCTCGTTCTCGGCGGGCTGCTCGGACAGGTGCACGTGCAGTGGCGCGTCCGGGAACGCCTGTGCCACCACGGAGAGTTCGGCCCGGGGCACGGCCCGAACCGAGTGGATCGCGGCACCGACGCGCATCACGTCGTCGGGCTTCAGCTCGGAGACCCGCGCGGCCCAGGCCTCCGCGGTGCCGTCGGAGAAGCGTTGCTGCACCTCGTTCACGGGCTGGTCGATGCCGCCCGCGAGGTAGCAGGTGTCGAGCAACGTGAGCCGGATGCCCGCGTCCGACGCGGCCTCGCGCAGCGCGTAGCCGAACTCGTTCGACCTGTCGTGCACGTAGTGGAACTCGCCCACGGCGGAGACGCCCGCGAGCGCCATCTCGCCGTAGACCGCGCGGGCCAGCCGGTAGTACGACTGCGGGGTCAACCGCGAGGCCAGCGCGTACATGCCTTCGCGCCACGTCCAGAACGTGCCGCCGCCGTCGTGCGTGCGGCCGCGCAACGCCCGGTGGAAAGCGTGCGAGTGGGCGTTCGCGAAGCCCGGCACGACCACGCCGTGCAGCCGCCGCACACCCAGCGGAATCGTGTCCACTGTGGACACCGACGAGATGACGCCGTTCTCGACCCTGATCAGGACGCGCTCGGCGAGCCCGGTGGGCAACCAGGCCCGCTCGCACCAGAAGTTCATGAGCCGAGGTGTTCGATCGTCGCGGCCAGCGCCTTGACGCCCTCGTCGACGTCGGCCTGCTCGGCGAACTCCTCCGGCGCGTGGCTCACGCCGGTGGGGTTGCGCACGAACAGCATCGCCGTCGGCACGTGCTCGGCGAGGATGCCCGCGTCGTGCCCGGCACCCGTCGGCAGCGCCGGAACGCCACCGAGCGCCCCGGCGATGTCGTCGCGCAACGCGCTGTCGAAGTACACCGTGTCGCCGTACGACTCCTCGGTGATCCGCAGCTCGCAGCCCTCCTCCTTGGCGGCCTGGTGCGCCGCCTCGGAGATCTCCGCGACGATCGCGCGGGTGCGCGCGTCGTCGCTGTCCCGCGCGTCCAGCCAGACGTCCACGGTGGACGCGATGACGTTGGTGCCACCGGGGTTGGGGACGAGCCTTCCCACAGTGGCACGACCGCCACCCCTGGCCGCCTTCCTGGCGGCGAGGACGAGCTGGGACGCGGGGAGCATCGGGTCGCGGCGGTCCTCGATCAGCGTCGCGCCGGCGTGGTTGCCCTCGCCGGAGAACGTGAAGCGCCACCGGCCGTGCGCGAGGATGCTCGAAGCGACACCGACGGGCACGCTCAAACCACGGCCCTGTTCGACGTGCAGTTCGACGAACTGCCCGATGCGCTTCAACGCCTTCTCGTCACGTCCGACCAGATCGGGGTTGTAGCCCGCAGCCTTCATGGCCTCGGCCAGCGTCACCCCGTCAGGATCCTTGAGCCCCAACGCCTTCTCGGCCGAGATGGCGCCGGTCAGCAACCGGGACCCGAGGCAGGCGACGCCGAACCGGCCGCCCTCCTCCTCGGCGAAGACCGTGATCGCGAACGGTCGCCCCGGCTTGAACCCCTTGGCCTGCAGGAGATCTACGGCCTCCAGGGCCGACGTCACCCCGAGCGGGCCGTCGAACGCACCGCCACCGGGAACCGAGTCCAGGTGGCTGCCGGTGATGAGCGCGTTGTCGCCGCGCTCGCCCCACCACGCCCAGAGGTTGCCGTTCTGGTCGGTCTCCACGTTGAGACCGCGCCGGACCGCCTGTTCCACGAACCAGTGCCGCAGTTCGAGCTCGGGCTTGTTGTAGCCGTGGCGCGAGTAACCGCCACGCTTCAGGTCCTTGCCGACGTCCGCGATCTGGTCGAGCATCAGCCCTCCATCGGAATGCGGACGCCCTTGTCCGCTGCCACCGTCTTGGCCTCGTCGTACCCGGCGTCCACGTGCCGGATGACGCCCATGCCGGGGTCGTTCGTGAGCACGCGCTCGATCTTCCGCGCGGCCAGCTCCGTGCCGTCCGCGACCGTCACCTGACCGGCGTGGATCGAGCGGCCGATGCCCACGCCACCACCGTGGTGGATCGACACCCACGTCGCACCCGAGGCCGTGTTGACCAGGGCGTTCAGCAACGGCCAGTCCGCGATCGCGTCGGACCCGTCGGCCATCGCCTCGGTCTCGCGGTACGGGGAGGCCACCGAGCCGCAGTCGAGGTGGTCGCGGCCGATCACGATCGGCGCCGACAACTCGCCGGAAGCGACCATCTCGTTGAACTTGAGGCCGGCGAGGTGCCGTTCGCCGTAGCCGAGCCAGCAGATGCGGGCGGGCAGGCCCTGGAACTCGACGCGCTCACCGGCCATCTTGATCCAGCGGTGCAGCTGCTCGTTGTCCGGGAAGAGCTCCAGGATCGCGGCGTCGGTCTTCGCGATGTCGGCCGGGTCGCCGGACAGGGCCGCCCAGCGGAACGGGCCCTTGCCCTCGCAGAACAGCGGGCGGATGTAGGCGGGCACGAAGCCGGGGAACGCGAACGCGCGGTCGTAGCCGCCGAGCTGCGCCTCGCCGCGGATCGAGTTGCCGTAGTCGAACACCTCGGCGCCGCGGTCCATGAACCCGACCATGGCCTCGACGTGGTCCGCCATCGACTTGCGGGCGCGGTCGGTGAACTCGTCCGGCTTCGCGGCCGCGTAGTCCTGCCACTCGTCCAGCTCGACGCCGACCGGCAGGTACGCCAGCGGGTCGTGCGCGGAGGTCTGGTCCGTGACGATGTCGACGGCGACCTCGCGGCGCAGCAGCTCGGGCAGGATCTCCGCCGCGTTGCCCACGACACCGACGGACACGGCCTCGCCAGCGGCCTTGGCGGCCAGCACGCGCTCGATGGCGGAGTCCAGGTCAGCGGCGATCTCGTCGAGGTAGCGGGTCTCCAGGCGACGCTGGGCGCGGTGCGGGTCGACCTCGATGCACAGCGCGACGCCCTCGTTCATCGTCACGGCGAGCGGCTGCGCGCCACCCATGCCGCCGAGGCCCGCGGTGACCGTCAGGGTGCCCCTGAGCGTGCCGTTGAAGCGCTTGGTGGCAACGGCGGCGAACGTCTCGAAGGTGCCCTGCAGGATGCCCTGGGTGCCGATGTAGATCCACGACCCGGCGGTCATCTGGCCGTACATCGTGAGGCCCTCGGCCTCC
Organism: Lentzea sp. NPDC058450; assembly: GCF_042721395.1. Taxonomy (NCBI): domain Bacteria; kingdom Bacillati; phylum Actinomycetota; class Actinomycetes; order Pseudonocardiales; family Pseudonocardiaceae; genus Lentzea; species Lentzea sp. NPDC058450. The sequence continues at coordinate 85,284 of NZ_JBHXLO010000029.1, read as the reverse complement.
AGGCGGCGGAACTCGGGCCAGTTCGCCCAGTCCGGCACGAGGTTCGAGTTGGCGATGAGCACGCGGGGCGCCCACTCGTTGGTGCGCATGACGCCGACCGGGCGGCCGGACTGCACGAGCAGCGTCTCGTCGGCCTCGAGGTTCTTGAGCTCACGGGTGATGGCGTCGAACGACGGCCAGTCGCGTGCGGCCTTGCCGGTGCCGCCATAGACGACGAGGTCCTCGGGGCGCTCGGCGACGTCCGGGTCGAGGTTGTTGTGGAACATCCGGAGAGCGGCCTCGGTGGACCAGTTCTTGGCGGTCAGTTCGGTGCCGCGGTCAGCGCGAACGGTGGTCATCACAGAGCTCCACTTCGGATGAGGGCCTCGGCGGCGGCGATCTCGGGCGCGAGGTGGCGGTCCGGGCCGGGGCCCTGGACGGTCTCGCGCAGCTTCGCCACGGCGGCGGCCGTCGCGGGGGCGGGCTTGAGGGGCGCGCGCAGGTCGAGGGCCCGCGCGGCGGTGAGGAGTTCGATGGCCAGCACGGTGGTGAGCCCGTCCACGGCCTTGCGCAGCTTGCGGGCGGCGGACCAGCCCATCGACACGTGGTCCTCCTGCATCGCGGAGGACGGGATGGAGTCGACGGACGCCGGCACCGCGAGGCGCTTGAGCTCGGACACGATCGCCGCCTGCGTGTACTGGGCGATCATGTGGCCGGAGTCGACGCCGGGGTCGTCCGCGAGGAACGGCGGCAGGCCGTGCGAGCGCGAGACGTCGAGCATGCGGTCGGTGCGGCGCTCGGCGATCGAGGCCACGTCCGCGAGCGGGATGGCCAGGAAGTCGAGCGCGTAGGCCACGGGCGCGCCGTGGAAGTTGCCGTTGGACTCGACCCGGCCGTCCGCGAGCACGACGGGGTTGTCGATCACGGACGACAGCTCGCGGTCGGCCACCGTCGCCGCGTACGCCACGGTGTCGCGGGCGGCGCCGTGCACCTGCGGTGAGCAGCGCAGCGAGTACGCGTCCTGCACGCGGGTGCAGTCGGGGCCGCGGTGCGAGGCGACGATCTCGGAGTCCCGCAGGAACGCGAGCATCCGGGCGGCGGAGAGGTTCTGGCCGGGGTGCGGGCGCAGCGCGTGCAGTTCCGGCTCGAAGACGCGGTCGGTGCCCAGCAGGGCCTCGACGCTCATCGCGGCGGTGAGGTCCGCGATGTCCAGCAGCCTGGTGAAGTCGGCGATCGCCAGCGCCAGCATGCCGAGCATGCCGTCGGTGCCGTTGATCAGCGCGAGGCCTTCCTTCTCGGCCAGCTGCACCGGTTCGATGCCGGCCGCTTCGAGGGCCTCCGCGGCGGTGACGAGCTCGCCTGCGGCGTTGCGGACCATGCCCTCGCCCATCAGCGCCAACGCGTTGGCGCTGAGCGGCGCGAGGTCACCCGAGCAGCCGAGCGAGCCGAACTCGTGGACGATCGGCGTGATGCCGGCGTTCAGCATCCCGGCCATCGCGTCCACAGTGGACAGCCGAACGCCGGTGTGACCGGTCGAGAGCGTGCGCAGGCGCAGCAGCATCAGCGCCCGGACGACCTCGCGTTCGACCTCGGGACCGGAACCGGCGGCGTGCGAGCGGATCAGCGACCGCTGCAGCTGGGCACGGCGGTCCGGCGGGATGTGCCGGACGGCGAGCGCGCCGAACCCGGTCGAGACGCCGTAGGTGGGGCGTTCGGCCGTGGCGAGCTGTTCGATGTGGCCGCGGGCGGTGGTGACCGCCTCCCTGGCCGCCGCGGTGATCTCCACCGGGGCGCCGTCGCGGGCGACGGCATGAACGTCCTCGAGGGTCAGAGGCTTCGGACCCAGCTCCACCGGTTGTCGCATGCAGACATCAGACCGCTCCGGGGCCGACTCAGCGACCCCGGAGCGGGTGATGGTGTCTGGGATGCCAGACGGGCTACTCCTTGCGGATCCAGCTCGTGTCGAGGTTCGGGGCGATTTCGACGTCGTTGGCCACCGCGACGATCTCGTCGTCCGGCTTGTCGGCGGGGTTGCTGGTCACGGTGATCCAGAGGTCGCCCTCCTGCACGATCACGGTGCCGCCGCCCACGACGACGCCCTGCTTGCCGCGCACCGTCACCGGGGTGCTCGGCGCACCGCCGAAGTCCGGCCGGCGTTTGCTCAAAGTCACCTCGAACGGGCCACGACCAGGTGAGTACTGGGCGTTCCAGTCATCGGGACCCGTTCCGCCGAACGTGGTCGCCGACTTGCCCTGCACCTTGAACGGCGCCGCGAAGACCGCGTCGGAGTCGGCGCGCACGGAGTCGGCGACGCGCAGCGCCGTCGCCTCGGGATGGCCGACCCGGTCCACCCGGACCACGAGCGTTTCCTGCGCCTTCCACTCCACGACCGCGAGGGTGTCGGTCGCCTGGACACGGGCCTTGAGCCCGCGCACCGTGACGTCCTTCCACTCGGACAACTGGCCGGAGAAGCCCTGACCGCTCGACAGGGTGACGCTCGGCCCGCCGCCGTAGGCGTCCGCGGGAGCGTCCGCGGCCACCCAGCCGCGCTCGGTCGAACCGTCGTGCGCACTGCGGTAGGTCTCGACGAACCCGACCGGCAACCAGTGCGGCTGGTACTTCAGCGCGCCGGGCGCGCCCGGCACCAGCGCGGCGCCCGCGTCGTTCGGGTTCGGCGGCACGTACCTGTCGCTGGCGACGACGCCGGCGAAGATCAGGACGGCGACCGCGGCGACGCCCGCGACGGCGATCATGAAGACGTTGCGCTGCTTCTTCCGCTTGCGCCGCAAGGCGTTCAGCGTCGGTCCCGGGTGAGGAGTGCGTTCGGCCAGCAGGCCGAGTGCCTCCTTGATCCGCTGTTCGGTGTCGTTCACGACAGGCCCTCCCCGAGCCGCAACCCGACACCAGCGGGCTCCGGCGTGTGGTCCATGCGGAGTGTGGCCAGCGCACGTGAGATGTGGCTGCGCACGGTTCCCTCGGCACAACCGAGCATCTGTGCGATCTCCGAGTCCTCGTAGTTCTCGTAGTAGCGGAGCACGACGGCCGCGCGCTGTTTGCGGGGTAACTTCGCGATCCGCTGCAGCATGGCTTCCCGCTCGTCGTAGTGGTGCGTCTTGTCCGCGACGGGCGGGGTGACGGACTCCAGGGTCGTCATGCAGAGGGCGACGTCCTTGGCTGCTCTACGGCGGCGCCACGAGAGGTACTCGTTGGTCACCATGCGCTTGACGTAGGCGTGAGGGAGGTCGACTGAACCGATGCGGTCCCACTTCTGCTGCGCGCGCAGCAGGACTTCCTGGACCACGTCCTGGGCCAGGTGCGGGTCGCACGTGAGCACGGTGGCATAGCGCAGCAACGGGGTCACCTGTTCTGCCACGAAGTCATCGAAACTCGGTGTCAATCCCGACCCCCTTCAAAACCGTCACACCCCTATGACGCAGTTCAGGCCTGTTCTGTTGAGTGTGCCCTGATGTCGTAACGGCGTGGGCTGCATCACGTGGGAAAATCACTGTTGTGGGCAGCAGCAGCGACGTTCCCGCGCTGCGGAGAGGGCTCGCGGTCCTCCGGCTGCTGGCTGGCCGGCCGGGCCCGGTCTCCGCGGCGTCAGTGGCGCGCGAGCTGAATCTCCCCAGGTCTACGACCTACCACCTGCTGTCCGAGCTGACGGAGGCCGGTTTCGCGACGCACTTCCCCGAGGAGAAGCGCTACGGCCTGGGCGTCGCGGCCTTCGAGCTCGGTTCGGCCTACCTGCGCCACGACCCGCTGGAACGCCTGGCCCGCCCGTTGCTCCGCAAGCTCGCCGACCGGATGGAGAAGGTCGCGCACCTGGGCGTCCTGCACGGCCCCGAGGCGCTGTACCTGGTGCGCGAGCAGCCCCGCCAGCCGCAGTCGATCGTGTCCGACGTGGGCGTGCGGCTGCCGGCCCACCTGACGGCCTCGGGCCGCGCGATGCTCGCCTTCCTGCCTCCGGCACAGGTCAGGGCGTTGCTGCCGTCCGTCGCGTCGTTCGTCGACCGGACCGGGCGCGGGCCGCACAACCTGCCCGCGTTGCGGCGGCTGCTGACCGCGGAACGGCGGCAGGGCTGGTCGGTGGAGGACGGGTTCGTGACGGCGGGGTTCGCGTCGGTGGCGGCGCCGGTGTTCGACCACGGCGAGCGGCCGATCGCGGCGATCACGCTGACGTTCCGGCACCTGTGCGACACGCCGTGCGGGCAGGTGTGGCCGGAACTGGCCAAGGAGGTCCGCAAGGCGGCCGAGGAGCTGACCGTGCGCATCGGCGGACACGTGGTCGCGATCTGACCTGGTTGCACGGCGCGCTTTGGGGTTCAGAGCGCTCGGAATTTAGTAGCCATGTACATAGTAGCTATGTACCGTATCTGCCATGAGCAGCGCGGGACCGACGCCTGGGCACCTCGTGTGGCGTCTGGCGATGAAGTGGCGAACGGCCGTCGACCGCGCGTTGGCCCCCCTCGGGCTGACGCACGCGCAGTACGTCGTGCTGTCGTCGCTGGTCGCCCTCGACCGGCCCTCCCAACGCGAACTGGCCGACCACACCGGCCTGGAACCGCTGTACGTCTCGAAGCTGGCGCGTTCCCTGGAGGCCGCCGGCTTCCTCTCGCGCACCCGCGACACCGTCGACACCCGGACCGTGCGACTCGCCCTGACCCCGCACGGCCTCACGACGGTCGAGCCCGCCATGGAGGTGGTCCGCTCGTTGCTGGACCGCCTGCTGGAGCCTCTGGGCGAGCGCACCTCCGCCTTCTCCGGCGAACTCCGCGCGCTGCTCGCCGTTCCCCTCGACTGAGGAGCACCCGATGCCCGTAGTCCCCGTCCTCGGCTCGACCATGCACCACGAAGCGCACGGCGATGCGCCGTTCGTGTTCCTGCACGGCAATCCCGCGTCGTCGCACATCTGGCGCAACGTCCTGCCCGAACTGGGCGGTCTCGCCCCCGACCTCATCGGCATGGGCAGATCCGGCAAGCCGGCCATCGGCTACTCGTTCGACGACCACTCCCGCTACCTCGACGCGTGGTTCGACGCCCTGGACCTGGACCGCGTCGTGCTGGTCGGCCACGACTGGGGCGCCACGCTCGCGTTCGACTGGGCGGCCAGGCACCCGTCGCGCGTCGCGGGCCTCGCGTTCTTCGAGGCGATGCTGAAGCCCATGACGAGCGCCGACCTCGCCCCCGCCGCCCGGGAACGCACGCGCCGGCTCCGCACCCCCGGCGTGGGCGAGGAACTGGTGCTGGACCACGACACCCTGGTGCGCCAGGCGTTCACCGGCGGCGTGTTGAACCCCGTTGCGGACGAGGACCTGGCCGCGTACCTGGCGCCGTACCCCGACCGCGAGAGCCGCCGCCCGTTGCTGGAGTGGGTGCGCCAGCTTCCCGTCGACGGCGATCCGCCCGCCCTGGTGCCCCGGATGGAGGCGTACGGCGCGTGGCTCGCCGCCTCACCGGTGCCGAAGCTGCTGCTGACCTTCACCGGTTCGCCGACGCTGGCCATCACGCCCGAACTGGCCGCGTGGTGCCGCGCGAACATCGCCTCGCTGGACGTGGTGGCGCTCGGTGAGGCCGGGCATCACGCGCCGGAGGACAAGCCGAAGGAGATCGCGGCCGCGATCGCCGACTGGGCAGGGCGGCACGATCTTGCTTAGATCGGGTTCATGGGGGTTGTGATCGAGCCGCTGGACTTCGCGTCCGCGGCCCAGGCAGACCGGTACGGGTTGTACGAGGTGGCGGAGGCCTGGGCGGCGGAGGCCGCGCCGGACCGCGAGAAGGCGCCCGTCGAGGCGTACGTCGCGATGTGGGAGTCCCGCAACGACCTCGGGTTCGAGCCCGCGCGGTTCGTCGTCGCACGGGAGAACGGGAGGATCGTCGGCTACGCGCAGGCCGAGATCTCCGAGGCCGAGGCCAACGCGCATCTCGCACTCGTCACGGTCGTGGTGCTGCCGAGCCACCGCCGTCGCGGCATCGGCACGGCGCTGCTGCGCGCGTCCCTGTCGTTGCTGGACGGGCGGACGGTCATCGAGTCGTGGAGCCCCGGCCCGGGCGAACCGGGCGAGCACTTCGCGGCCGCGCACGGGTTCCGGGTCGTGACGTCGATGACGAGGCAACGGCTGCGGCTCACCGATCCGCCGGCGGTCGCCGAACTGCCGGCCGGGTACGAGCTGGTGACGTGGAAGGGCGCGGCTCCCGAGGAGTTCGTCGAGGCGTACGTCGAAGGACTCAACGCGATCGCCGACGCGCCGTTCGGGGAGACGACGCTCGACCACGCGCACAACACGGTCGAGAGCATCCGGGTGGAAGAGGCCGAAGCGACCGCGGACCGCTGGGTCGTGCTCCTGCTGCACGGCGGAGGGGTCGCCGGAGTCACGGTGGTGGAACGGATGCCCACCAAGCCCGAGTACGCCGAGCAACTGCAGACCGTCGTGTTGCCTGCCCACCGAGGCAAGGGCCTGGGCCTGCTGATCAAGTCGCGCATGCTGCACGAGCTGGACGGCGTCGAGACCGTCTTCACCCGCACCAGCAGCGAGAACGCGCACATGCTGCGGGTGAACCACGCATTGGGCTACGAGGACCGGTACACGTACATGGCCGTCCAAGCGAAAACCGCCGACCTGCGGGCGTGAAGCCCGCGGATCGGCGGTTCTCAGGATCTCCGGGTCAGATGCCCGCGGAGGCCAGCCACTCCTTGGCGACCTTCTCCGGCTCCGGCTTGTCCGGCGACGACAGCTTCTGGTTGAGCTCCAGCAGCTGCTTCGTGTCGAGCTTCTTCGAGATGGAGTTGAGGACGTCGCGGACCTGCTGCGTCGCCTTCTTCTCGTTGATCAGCGGCAGCACGTTCTGCGCGGCGAACACGTTCTTCGGGTCTTCCAGCACCACGAACTCGTTGGCCTTGATGGCCGCGTCCGTCGTGAACAGGTCGGCCGCCTGCACCGTGTTGTCCTTCAGACCGGCGACGGTCAGCGGGCCGCCGACGTCGAGGGCCTTGAACTCCTTGAACTCGCAGTTGTACTTGGCCTTCAGGCCGGGCAGGCCGTCCGGGCGGTTCTGGAACTCGGGCGGGCCGCCGAACACGAGGTCCTTGCAGTACGGCACGAGGTCGTCGATCGACTTGAGGCTGTACTGCGCCGCGATCTGCTTGGTCACGACGACCGCGTCCTTGTCCTCGGCGGAGGACTTGTCGAGCACGATGAGGTTCTTGGGCAACGCCTTCTGCAGCGCCGCGTAGACCTCGTCCGCGCCGACTTCCTGCGCGTCCTTGTTGATGTACTTGAGCAGCACGCCGGTGTACTCGGGGATCAGGTCGATCGAGCCGTCCTGGACACCCTTGTAGTACAGCTCCCGGTTGCCGATGTTCAGCTTCTTGGAGACCTTGACTCCCTTGCCCGACAACGCTTCCGCGTAGATCTCCGCGAGCAGGCGGGACTCCGGGAAGTTGCCGGAGCCCACGACGATGGTGTCCGTCGGGGCCGGCTCGTTGTTCGCCCCGCCGGTCAGCGGATCTCCACCGCACGCCGACAACAGCATGACCGCAGCGACGGCTGTCGCGATGCGCTTCATTTCGTTCCTCCGGTTCCCACTGGACGCAGCCCGGGCGACACCGTCAGCCGTTGCAGGCCGGCGAACCCCAGGTCGACGAGAACGGCGAGCAGTGCCACGAGCACCGCGCCGGCGAGCATCTGACCGAAATCCTGCAGGGCGAGGCCGTCGAAGACGAACCTGCCCAGTCCACCGGCGCCGGTGTACGCCGCGATGGTGGCCGTGGCGACCACCTGCAGCGCGGCACCGCGGAAACCGCCGTAGATCAACGGAAGCGCGTTCGGGATCTCCACCTGCAGCAGCACGCCCGACTCGCGCATGCCCACACCCCGTGCGGCGTCGACGGCGGCCGGGTCGACCGCGCGGACGCCGGCGTAGGTGCCGGCCATGATCGGCGGGATCGCCAGCAGCACCAGCGCGACGTACACCGGGAAGTCGCCGAGCCCCGCCCACAGCACGACGAGGATCAGCACCGCCGTGGTCGGCAGCGCCCGCAGCGCGTTGGAGAGTCCGACGATCACGAACCCGCCCTTGCCGGTGTGCCCGACGAACGCCCCGAGCGGGATCGCGATGACCGCCGCGATGAGCAACGTCAGCAGCGTGTAGCCGAGATGTTCCAGCAACCGCAACGGAATCCCGGTCGTACCGGACCAGTGCGCGGGATCGAAGAGCCAGCCACCCATCCTCAGCTCACCTCCCCACCCGTGCCCACGGCGTGAGCAGCCGTCCGACCAGCAACAGCAGACCGTCCGCGAGGACCGCCAGCACGACCGTCCCGATGAGACCCGCGAAGACCTTCGGGCTGTTGTCGGTCTGGTAGCCCTCGGTGAAGAGCTGGCCGTAGCCGCCGAGCCCGACGAGCGCGCCGACGCTCACCATGCTGATGTTCGACACAGTCGCGACCCGCAGGCCCGCGATCGTGACCGGCAGCGCCAGCGGGAAGTCGACGGTGAGGAAGCGCCGGAACGGCCGGTAGCCCATCGCGTTCGCGGCGGCGACCACGTTGCCGGGCACCGCCGACAGCGCGTCCGCGATGGACCTGATCATCAGCGCGACCGTGTAGACGGTCAGCGGCACGATGACGTTGATCTCGTCGAGGATCTTCACGCCGATGATCACCGGCGTGATCACGATGAGCGCGATCGACGGGATCGTGAAGAGGATGTTGGCGAACGGGAAGAGCACCGTGCGCGCCGTCTGCGACCGGCTCGCCCACCACCCGAGCGGGATGGCGAGCACGAACCCGATCAGCACCGGCACGACGGAGAGCCGGAGGTGCACCGCGGTGACTTCCCAGAACCTTTCCCAGTTCTCGAAAATCCAGGTCACTTCGGGACCTCACCCGCCGCGCGGGCCTTTGCGAGAGCCTGGATCACGTCGTCGGCCTTGACCACGCCGCTGACCGCACCGGCGTCGTCGACGACCACGCCGAGCGCGGACGGCGAGCTGAGCGCCGCGTCGAGCGCGCCCCTGAGGCTGCTGCCGTCGTAGAGCGAGCCGCCGGAGATGAGGTCGCGTTCGGTCACCTCGACCTCACCGTCCACACCGGACAGCCAGCCCTTCGGCCGGTTCTGCTCGTCGACGACGAGCGTCCAGTCCGTGACGGTGATCCGGTCGCCGATCTTCGCCGTCGTGACGGGGTGAACGGGCACTTCCGCGTGGAGGAAGGTGAGCGTCCGGTAGCCGCGGTCCCTGCCGACGAAGGACGCCACGAAGTCGTTGGCGGGCGCGCTGAGCAGCTCCTGCGGCTTCGCGTACTGCGCGAGGTGCCCGCCCTTCTGGAACACCGCGACGCGTTCGCCGAGTTTCAGCGCCTCGTCGATGTCGTGCGTGACGAACACGATCGTCTTGTCGAGTTCCGCCTGCAGGCGAAGGAGTTCGTTCTGCAGGTCCTCGCGCACCACCGGGTCCACGGCGCTGAACGGTTCGTCCATCAGCAGCACGGGCGGGTCGGCCGCGAGCGCGCGGGCGACACCGACGCGTTGCTGCTGACCACCGGAGAGCTGCGCCGGGTACCGCTTGCCGAAGTTCGGGTCGAGCCCGACGATCTCCAGCAGCTCGGCCGCACGCGTGCGCGCCTTGCGTTTGTCCCAACCGGACAGAAGAGGGACGGTCGCGATGTTGTCCAGCACGGTCCGGTGCGGGAACAGCCCCGCCTGCTGGATCACGTAGCCGATGCCACGCCGGAGCGTGGGCGGATCGACACCGAGGACGTCCTTGCCGTCCACCAGGATCGTGCCCGACGTGGGGTCGATCATGCGGTTGACCATGCGCAGCGACGTCGTCTTGCCACAGCCGGAAGGACCGACGAACACCGTGATGGTGCCCGCCTCGACCGCGAGGTCGAGCTCGTCGACAGCGATGGTCCCGTCCTCGAACCGCTTGGTTACGGCCCGGAACTCGATCACCCTTCGGATCCCTCCGGTCGTGACGGTCTCCCCGATTCGGACCGCCCTGGATGTAGATCCCAAAGACCTTAACTCGTTCGGCGTACCCCGGCACAGCGTTCCACCATGTGACAGGCCGTATGGTTTAGCGCTTGTGACGATCGACCAGGTTCGGCAGTTGGTGGCGGAACGCGGCGTGCACGCCCGCAAACTCCGTGAGGTGTTGTCCCTGCTCAGCGAGGACTGGCACCCGCTGGCCGAACTCGTGCGCCTGCCCGCCGTGCCCCGCCGCACCGTGCAGGACCTGCTGAAGGCCCTGGGCGACGACGCCGAATCTTCAGGCGATCGTTACCGCATCGCTCCCGGCCTGGTCAGCGCCTACCGCGCGGAGTTCGGTGTTTCCGGTGTGCGCGACCACACCGACGTGCTGCGCCAGATCCTGGTGGACATCGCGGACGTGCCCGCGCCTTTGTCCTCGTTGGACCACGTGCAGGCCACGGCGGAGACCGCGCTCAACCGCGCGCTGTGGCTCGACAACGTCTACGACCTGGCGGGCAAGCGCCTGCTGTGCCTGGGCGACCACGACCTCACGTCGCTGGCCGTCGCGGCCGTCAACCCGCACGTGTCCATCACGGTCGTGGACCTCGACGAGCGCCTGCTGGAGTTCATCGACTCCCGCGCGGCCGCACGGGGGCTGGACATCCGGACGTTGCACTGCGACATGCGTTTCGGGCTCCCCCAGGCCGTTGTCGAATCGGTGGACCTCGTCTTCAGCGACCCGCCCTACACGCCGGAGGGCATGGGCCTGTTCGCCGGGCGCGGCATCGAGGCGCTGGAGGACATCGCCGGCGGGCGTCTGCTGCTGGCGTACGGCTTCTCCGACCGCACCCCGGCCCTGGGCCTGAAGGTGCAGCAGGAACTCCAGAAGCTCGGCCTCGTCTTCGAGGCGATCCTCCCGTCCTTCCACCGCTTCGACGGCGCCCAGGCCATCGGCTCGGCCGCGGACCTCTACGTGTGCCGCCCCACCGGCCGCCGCGCGGTGTCCGGCGGCACGCGCATCTACACGCACGGCGCGCAGTCCGTGGAGTCGTCGGGCCCGTCCTCCGAAGCTTTGGCCGCTTTGTCCGACCTGGCACCGCGTCCCGAGTCCTCGCCGCCGCCGAAGCCCCGCGCCGCCGGCTGGGCCGAGCCCGTCGGCAAGGGCGCGGCCTCACTGGCGGTCGACCTGTCCGCCGACCCCGGCCCGTGGCTGCTGCGCACGTTGCTCGCGTCGTCGCCCGCCCGGCTGGCGTGCCTCGTGCCGAACAACCACCCCGCCGTGTCGTCCGAGGCGGGGCAGAAGGAACTGCAGGAACTCGTCGCCACGCGCTTCAAGTTGAAATTCCTGCGCAACAACCCAGATGCCAAGACGACGATCGTCGTCGCCGATCAGGTGCTGACCGGCACGCTGTCGCTGGGCGAGCGGGCCGTGCGCGAGGTGCTGATGAAGGCGCACGGCAAGCTGCGCAACGTGTGGCGCGAGGCGTTGATCACGGCGTCGCAGGGGTTGCTGACGAAGAAGCAGGCAGCCGAGATCATCGACAACGCCGCGGTGCTGCAGGAGGACCTGGAACTGCGGTTGATCGACCTGCCGAAGCACCGGATCGCGGCGTTGCTGCCGGAGATCTCAGCCAGCGCGCGGTATGTGGAGCGGCCCGAGGGCTAGGACGGCGCGGAACTCCTTGGGCGGCACCGGACGCGAGAACAGCCACCCCTGGTACGCGTCCACGCCCACGCCCCGCAGCACGTGGAACTGGGTCGCGGTCTCCACGCCCTCCGCCACGCACTTGCGGCCCATCGCACGTGCCATGTCCACGACGGCGCGGGCCACGGCGAAGTCCGAGGAGTCGTTGCCCACGCCGGAGACGAAGCGGCGGTCCACCTTGATGATCTGCGCCGGCAGGTCCTTCAGGCGGGCCAGCGACGAGTAGCCGGTGCCGAAGTCGTCGACGGCGAACTGCACGCCGCGCTTCACCAGTTCGTCCATCGACTGGCGGACGCGCGAGGGCAGGTCGACGAACGCGTTCTCGACGAGTTCCAGCACCACGCGTTCCCACGGGACGCCGGACTCCATGATCGCCGTCGAGACGATGTCCACGAACTCCGGATCGCCCGGCACGAGACCGGCCAGGTTCACCGCCACGGACACCGGACGGCCGTCGGGCGCGGGCCAGGTCGCGGCCTCGCGCAACGCCGTGCGCAGCACCCAGCGGTCCAGCTCGCGCATCAGGTCGCCCTGCTCGGCGACGGGCAGGAACACGTCCGGCGGCAGCAACCCGCGGTCGGGGTGCGGCCAGCGCACCAGGGCCTCGGCGGTCAGCACCGCGCCGTCGACACCCACCACGGGCTGGTAGTGCAACGCCAGACCGTCGTGCTGCAACGCGTCGCGCAGCTGGCCTTCCAGGTGCACCTGGCGGTCGGCGGAGGCGATCAACGCGGCGGAGGCCAGCGACACCCGGCCGGCACCTGCTCGCTTCGCCTCGAACATCGCGGCGTCGGCGAAGCGCAGCAGGTCGGCACCGTTGGCGCGCGAGCCGTTCGGCACGGCGGCACCGATCGACGCCGACACGCGGACCAGCTGCCCGTGCACCGGAACGGCCGTGCGCAGCAACGACGCGACACGGGTGGCCAGCGCGTCCACGCCTCCCACCGTCTCGATGTCCTCGGAGATGATCACGTACTCGTCGCCGGACAGACGGGCGGCGGTGCAGCCGTCGGGCAGGCCGCCCTCCAGCCGCCGTGCCAGCGCGACCAGCAGCTCGTCGCCCGCGTCGTGGCCGAGGGAGTCGTTGACGCGCTTGAAGTTGTCGATGTCGCAGAAGAGCACGGCGACCTTGGAGCGACCGGGTCCGTCGAGCGCCTTGCCGAGGATCTCCTTGACCAGCGCGCGGTTCGGGAGGCCGGTCAGCTCGTCGTGCGTGGCCTGGTGGCGCAACGCTTCGGCGGCGCGGCGGCGTTCGGTGATGTCCAGGAACACGATCAGCCAGAAGCGGCGGCCGTCGTCCTGCACGGACAGGGCGATGTGGAGCTCGCAGTAGACCTTCTCGCCGTCCGGGCGGACGAGGATGCGCTGCGGGATCTTCTGCGTGCGTTCGGCGGCCCACTGCAGGCCCGGCGAGGTGTCCTCGGGGTGGGTGAGCTGTTCGGCGGTCATGCCGCGCAGCTGTTCCAGCTCCATGCCGAGCAGGTCGCACAACGCGTCGTTGGCGTCGACCAGGCGCTCGCCCTCGTCGAACAGGCCGATGCCCACGGGCGTCACGGACACGAGGTCGGTGAAGCGCTGCGAGGAACGCTTCATGCGCGCCTCGGCGGCGCGCTGCTCGGTGACGTCCTGGGCCGTGCCGACGGCGAGCTGCTTGCCGCGCGGGTCGTGCACGATCATGCCGTGGCACCGGAAGATGCGGGTCGCGCCGTCGGACGGGCGGACCACGCGGTGCTCGCACTGGACGGCGATCTCGTCGACGGAGAGCTGGCGCCACAGGTCGTCGACCCACGCGCGGTCCTCGGGGTGCACGAGGTCGAGGTAGTACTGGTAGCTGCCGTCCACCTCGGCGGGGATGCCGTAGAGGTCGCGCAGCATGTCGGACCAGACGACCTGGCCGCTGCCGGGGTTCCACTCCCACATGCCGAGGCGCGCGGCCTGCTGGGCGTCCGCCAGCCTCCGGCGGTCCTCGCGCATCTGGCGTTCGAGGGCACGCGCTTCGGTGACGTCCTGGATCGTGCCGTGGTAGCGCTCGATGCTGCCGGACGACGCGAACTCCGCGCGGGCACGGCACATGTAGACGCGTTCGCCGACCTCGCTGCGGACCTCGATCTCGACCGGTTCGCCGTCGCTCGCGTGCAGCAACCGGGTGCGCAGCTCCTTGACGGCCTCGCGGTCGTCCGGGTGCACGCCGCTCAGGAGGTCGTCCTCCGGGGTCATGCCCAGCTCGGCGAACATCTCCATCAGCACTTCGCTGCGGTGCACGGCACGCGTGCCCGCCTCGTACGCCCAGCTGCCGATGCGGGCGATGCGCTGCGCCTCCAGCAGCCGCGCCCGTTCCTGGGCGAGCTCGGTGGCGGCGCGCTTGGCCTCGGTGATGTCGCGGATGTAGCCGGTGATCTTGTCCAACGCGCCCGCGTCGTCCAGCCGTGCCTCCGCGACGCCGCGGATCCACCGCAGCTGGCCGTCGGGGCGGACGATCCGGTACTCGATGTCGATCGGGTCGCCGGTGATCTCGCGACCGTGCCAGTACGTCTCGACCATGTGGTAGTCGTCCGGGTGCACGACGTCGAGGACGGCCTGCGCGCCGGGCACGACGGTGCCGCGTTCGAGGCCGAGCAGTTCGTAGTGCGTGTCCGACCAGACGGTCAGGCCGGTGCCGGGATCGAACTCCCAGGAGCCCAGCTCGGCGACCCGCTGCACCTTGCGCAGGCGGCGCTGTTCGTCGCGCAACGCGTCCGCGGCGGTGGCGAGGTCGGAGACGTCGATCAGCAGAACGGCCTGCAGGCCCGTTCCCGGTACGGCGTGGCGGGCGACGCGCACCGGCAGTTCGGAGCCGTCCGCGCGCAGCAGCCGCAGGTCAGAGGTGTTACCGAGGAGCAGTTCGCCGAGCGGGTGCCCGACGAGGTCATCGGCTCCCTGCGCGCCCGCGAGCTCCACGGCGGCCGGGTTCGCCTGCATGACGACACCCTTGGCGTCGACGAGCAACGACGGCGCGTCGGGCAGGGTCAGCCCGTCCAGCGTCATCGGAGGTTTCCCGTTCGCCGGGACAGCCGTCCGTGCACGGCCGTTCACCACCGTCGCGCGTCCCACCCACTTGGGCACCGACCCACCCTCTCCCGCATCCACCGCCCGCGGCAATTCGGGTGGGCACGACAACGGCACCCGAACGGCGGCAAACACGAACCCTCTCCTCGGGTGAACACCCGAGGAGAGGGACGGTAGCGCTTCAGAGCGTCATCGCCCACCCCTGCACGGGTTAACGAAAAGCCACGTTCGTGGTTCCGCTTCCCCTGAAGATGCAAATGGATGGCGAATACAGGCGTGTGATCAGGCGACGCCGTCGGCCTTCGCCGCCACGGCCACAGCCGCTGCGACCTCGGGTCCGACCCTCGGGTCGAGCGCCGAGGGAACAATTCGATCTGGGCCCAAATCATCTTTCGCGACGGCCAGAATTGCGTCGGCGGCCGCGAGTTTCATGCCCTCGGTGATCCGTCGCGCACCCGCGTCGAGAGCCCCGCGGAAAATGCCGGGGAACGCGAGCACGTTGTTGATCTGGTTCGGGAAGTCGCTGCGGCCGGTGGCCACGATCGCGGCGTGCCGGGCGGCGACGTCCGGGTGCACCTCGGGGTCCGGGTTCGACAGCGCGAACACGATCGAGTCGTTCGCCATGCTCGCGATGAGGTCCTCGGAGACCTTGGAGGACGACACGCCGATGAACACGTCGGCGCCACGCAGGGCCACGTCGATGCCACCGTCGAGGTTGCTCTTGTTCGTGACCGCCGCGATCTCTTCCTTGACCGGGTTCAGCCCGGCACGGCCCGTGCGGACGATGCCGCGCGAGTCGAGCAGCGTGATGTCACCGGCGCCGGCCGCGATGAGGATCTTGGCGATCGCGATGCCCGCGGCGCCCGCACCGGAGATGACCACCCGCTGGTCGCCGATGCTCTTGCTCAGGACGGTGTTCGCGCCGTTCAGCGCCGCCAGCGACACGACGGCGGTGCCGTGCTGGTCGTCGTGCATGACGGGGCAGTCGAGCGCCTCGATCAGCTTCTGCTCCAGCTCGAAGCAGCGCGGCGCGGAGACGTCCTCGAGGTTGACCGCGCCGAACGACGGGCGCAGCCGCACGAGCGTCTCGACGATCTCGTCCACGTCCGTCGTGTTGAGCACGAGCGGGATGGAGTCGAGGCCGCCGAAGGTCTTGAACAGCGCGGACTTGCCCTCCATGACGGGCAGCGAGGCGCTCGGGCCGATGTCGCCGAGACCGAGCACCGCGGTGCCGTCGCTGACGACGACGACCAGGCGGTGCGCCCAGGTGTACTTCGCGGCCAGGGAGGCGTCCCGCGCGATGGCGTTGCTCACTCGTGCGACACCAGGGGTGTACGCGATGGACAGCGCCTTCGGGTCAGCGAGCGAGGCGGTCGCGCCGACCTCGAGCTTCCCGCCCAGGTGCGCGTTGAAGATCTCCTCGTCCGTCAACTGCGTCGGATCGGAGTTCTCGATACGGGCTTCGTTCACTGCTGTCACGGCGTCCCTCCTGCGGTGCGGGCGGCGTAGTGGCCCTTTTAAGTCGGGCTCATCACCAAACGGCGCACCGGCCCAGCGTTGTCACGCCGGGTACACGGGGCCTGGAAACTCGGTCGTGCCCTCCGACGAGTTGCGTCGGAGAACGGCCCGAGTGCTGCGGGTGACGGAAGTGTGGCAGGGTCCCGCGCCGCTGTCTGCGGCGGGGATCACACTTTTTCCGCAGGTCAGAGGGCATGTAGCAAGACGTCCGTCCGGTTTTCTGAACCGACCGGTCAGTTTCCGCTGGCAGGAAGCACCCGATCGGTCAAGAAAGATTGACGCCTTAGAGTGACGGCATGCAGGCGAGTTCGCTGAAAATTGACGGCGCGTTCGAGTTCACTCCCCGGACATTTCCCGACGACCGCGGCGTGTTCGTCTCGCCGTACCAGGAGGCCGCCTTCGTCGAGGCGGTCGGGCACCCCCTGAGGGTCGCCCAGACCAACCACTCCGTCTCCCGCGCGGGCACCATCCGCGGCATCCACTACGCGGACGTCCCGCCGTCGCAGGCGAAGTACGTCTTCTGCCCGCGCGGCTCGTTCATCGACGTGATCATCGACATCCGCGTCGGCTCCCCCACGTTCGGCCAGTGGGACGCCGTCCTGGTCAACTCCACGAAGTGCAACGCCGTGTACCTGGCCGAGGGCCTGGGCCACGCGATGATCGCGCTGGAGGACGACACGACGATGAACTACCTCTGCTCCACGCCCTACAACCCGTCCGGCGAACACGGCCTCACCCCGCTCGACCCGGCGCTGGACCTCCCGTGGCCGCGCGAACTGGAGTTCCAGCTGTCCGAGAAGGACACGGCCGCCCCGACGCTGGCCGAGGCATACGAGTCCGGCGTCCTGCCCCGCTACGAGGACTGCCTCGCCCTGTACGCCTCGCTCAAGGCGTGAGATTCACGGCCGGAGCCTGGGTCTCGGCCATAGTCGAGCTTTGACCACTCCGAGCACCTCAGCAGGCCCGAGGTGCTCGGAGTCGGTGCTCGCGAACGGGTTGTCTCCCACCACGTGCCACCCACCGTCCACTTCGTGGGAGGCACGCTTCACCGACAGCTGCCCGGGCCTGGCCGCCCACCGCACCAGCACGATTTGCCCCGGTTTGGGCATCACACCCCACCTGACCAGCACGATGTCGTCGTTGCGGAGCGCAGGTGCCATCGACGGCCCCCGGACGAGCACGGTGGAGAGGCGCGGTCTCAACGATCACCCTTCGATCAGCCGGAGTAGGGTCCTACCTGTCGGAGCATCCACTGTCTTTTCTCATTCTGGGAGGAACGATGCGACTCGTGTCGCGCATTCTCCGCCCGCGCGTCGAA
Organism: Lentzea sp. NPDC058450; assembly: GCF_042721395.1. Taxonomy (NCBI): domain Bacteria; kingdom Bacillati; phylum Actinomycetota; class Actinomycetes; order Pseudonocardiales; family Pseudonocardiaceae; genus Lentzea; species Lentzea sp. NPDC058450. Next base: position 67,751 of record NZ_JBHXLO010000029.1, on the reverse strand, counting down.
GCCACCGCGCACTGCGACCTGCCCTGCGGCGTCTACGACCCGGCGCAGGCCCGCATCGAGGCCGAGTCGGTCAAGGCGGTCCAGGAGAAGTACCAGGCCAACGAGGACCCGGAGTTCCGGGAGCGCGCCGTCCTGATCAAGGAGCAGCGCAGCGAGCTCGTCAAGCACCACCTGTGGGTGCTGTGGACGGACTACTTCAAGCCGCCGCACTTCGAGAAGTACCCCGAGCTGCACGACCTGTTCAACCGCGCCACCAAGGCGGCGGGCGCGTCGGGCACCAAGGGCTCCATGGACCCGGCCTCCGGCCAGGCCCTGCTGGACCTGATCGCCCAGATCGACAAGATCTTCTGGGAGACCAAGCAGGGCTGAGACCAAAGCCCTGAAGACGACGCTGACCAGCGAAAACCTTGTTCGTCGGTCAGCGTCGTTTCTCGTCCTTTGGGGTTGTTTCACGGCCCCAGGAAGGCCCAAGTAAGTCCACTTTGGACACTCTTCCGCGGAACCACCGAAACGATTCGTGCATGAACGAAGGTTGACCTTCATTCGAACACATGTGCGATTGTGTCCGGGTGCCGATGACGTGGCAGCAAGCAGCGCATTTCGACGCCCAGGTGAGCCTTCTCCGCAAGCTCGCCAACACCTCGACTCGGTTCGGCATCGGCAATGTTGATGGCCGCCCTGTACTCGTTGATGACCGCTTACCGAACGGCGAATGCGTGCGGGTCGACGGCCCGGCGGCCCAGGACGTGATGCGGCATCTGTTCCACCTCAACCATTACGCGCTTCTGTCCCCGGTGGGCCTCCTCGAAGCAGCCCGCGGGACCAAGGCCGAATCGAACGTGGTCGAACTCCTGAAGCGACTGAAGCTTGATCAAGACCCCATCCAGCAGCCGGAGACACACTGAGCCCACGATGGCTCATCGGCAAGCCTGTGGGCTGGTCGACGCCGCCAAGGCGTTGAGCTGTCCACAGGCGCGGCAGCCGAGCGCCGTGCCCAGCTCGATCAGGCTGGCCACCTGGCGCTCGTCCCGACTCGCCCCGAACCATCACGGACTCAAGTCGGATCCACCAACGAAAGCTGGGACTCAATGGGCTCTGCCGAGTTCGACGAGAAGGACTCCGGCGATGATGAGGCCGATCCCCAGCGCCATGACCTTGGTGAAGGGCTCCTTGCGCAGGATCATCAACCTCGGGCACAAGACCGGACTTGACCTGCCACTTTGTCACCCTCAGTCCGCGCTTCGCTCACGCTGTTCCGCGCATGTTCCGCCGACGCCACAACTGACCGACCTTCTCGATGCGAACTATCGACGGGCCGGCCGATCGCGGTCTTTGTCCGTACGTGCGGAACGACCCTCGGCGGCCGTTCGATCTGTTGTCGTGCATAAGGCTGCGAGCGAGCGCGAATTCCACTTCTTGTGGACTGATCGGAACCGCTTCCCACGGGTTTATCTGAACTGGGATAACGCTGGGGGGCACGACCCTGTTCGGCGCCCTGCTGGAACGAAGTATCCGGTAGGCACGATAGTGATGGCATGGCATGGCGTCGCGTCAGGTGAAGATCAACATAGTGGCGGTCATCTTGGTGGGTGCCGCCATCGGCCTGGTCACCAACTACGCCACTGATGCGATCCCTGCGTGGTTCACGGACCAGTCACGAGTCTGGCTGATCTTTGGTCTGCTCGTGCTGCTCAGCGTGATCGTCCAGCTCATGGCTCCTCAGGACAAGTATGAGCGGTCGTCGGCACGAGACGGTGGCAAGGGGCAACCCAGGGTGTCGAACGTGCCGGGTCGCAATCCGTACTTCACCGGTCGCGACGAGGACCGGCGTGAGTTGCGTCGACTGTTGAAAACGCGGTCGCGGGTGGCAGTGCACGCCGTACGGGGGATGGGTGGGGTCGGCAAGACACAGCTGGTGTTGGAGTTCTGCCATCGGTATGGCGCTCACCTGGATGTGGTGTGGTGGATCGCCGCGGAGAACCCCACGCTGATCCCCGACCAGTTGCGTCGCCTGGGCACTGCCTTGGAGCTGGACCTGCCTGCGGACGTGGCTGACGCGACGCAGATCGTGGTGTCACACCTGCGAGGTCTACGGCGCTGGTTGCTGGTCTTCGACAACGCGGAGTCAGCCGCTGATCTGCATCCGTTCCTGCCGTCGAGCACGGGCCGAGTGCTGGTCACGACCCGGCGCGCGGGATTCGACGCCCTGGGCGGGGTGCTGGACCTGGACACTATGGCCCGCCGTGAGTCCGTCAGACTGCTGGCGCAGCGGGCACCAGGCCTGATCGCCATCCAGGCTGACGAGCTGGCCGAACTGCTCGGCGACCTGCCACTGGGGCTGGAACAGGCCGCCGCCTACCTGACCCAGTCCCATATGCCGCCACCTGAGTACTTGCAGTTATTGCGGGCCAGTCCAGACAGCGTGGCCGACAAGGGCCAGGCCAGCCAGCGGCACAGTCCAGACCGGTCGTTACAAACACTATGGACTCTCAGTCTCCGGCAACTCGACGAACACCATCGCCAGGCAGCGCAACTGCTGGCCATCTGTTCCTACCTCGCCCCTGAAGCGATTCCCCTGGAACTGTTCACCGCCAATAGCGCCGTCCTGCCCGCTCCGCTGGGCACCGACGCGACCAGCGCCGCCGCGCTGAGCCACGTGATAGGCATCCTGACCGACTACTCGCTGGTCAAACGGGATCAGGACACCATCACGGTCCACCGTCTGGTCCAACTCTCCGTACGCGCCCACACAGCTCTGGTCACGCGTGAGGCTGGCAGCGAGCAGCATCCGCTGGCCTGGACGATCACCCTGCTCCGAGCAGACCTACCGGCCAGGGTGTACGGAGAGCCCAGTGCCTGGCCTCGATGGCGACAGCTCCTGCCACACGTCCTTGCCGCCCTGAACCACCACACGGCAACACCCGATCTGATCCCATACACAGCTTCATGGCTCTTCGATCGAGCTGGCACCTACCTACAGACCACCGGACTGACCAGCCAGGCGAAACCGTTGCTGGAAAGGGCACTGACCATCGGCGAAGCCGCTCACGGCCCCGACCACCCGAGCGTCGCCACCCGCCTGAGCAACCTCGCCGCAGTGCTGCGAGACCTCGGCCGGCCCGCCGACGCCAAACCCCTGCTGGAACGGGCACTGACCATCGACGAAGCCGCTCACGGCCCCGACCACCCGACCATCGCCACCCGCCTGAGCAACCTCGCCCTGGTGCTGCAAGACCTCGGCCAGCCCACCGACGCCAAACCCCTGCTGGAACGAGCCAAACAGATTCGAGCCTCCAGGTAGACCTCACACCTCACGAAATGCGAGCCAGCACGTCCGACAACTGGGGTGTCTGCGCGTCGGCAAGCCTGTGGGCTGGTCGACGCCGTCAAGGCGTTGGGCTGTCCACAGGCGCGGCAGCCGAGCGCCAAGACCAGCTCGGCCAAGTCGACCACCCGGCGCTCGTCCCAACTCCGCTTCTCAAATCGCGGATCCCTGCGGGGGCCGCTGGTCGTGGCCTCGTCCGTCGTGGACAGCCCCCAGTTGCCTCGTCGGCGCCGACGCGGGCCGCTAGGCCCGCTTGGAGGCGCCGAACAACACCGTCCGGGGGCTGAACTCCACGACGGTTGAGGGCACGAACGACCAGCGCCCCCCGCAGGGGGCCGCCTTGATGAAGAAGAGAAACTCTGAACACGGCTGTCGTGCCTTGCCTGTGTCGTGCCTTGCCATAAGCCTCCCACTAAATGGTGCATCCGACACACGTTTGATCGGGAAGTCTCGCCTGCCCCATCAGACACGGTTGATTCATGTCCACGCCAAGCGGAATATTCTGCGGTTCGCAGGGTTCACCCTTGACCTTTAGGTCACACGTGTAGGCTGCCTCGACTCTTGCCGCACAAGATCAGCAAAGAATTTATCAGAACAGGAGCATGGGTGAGTTGGCAACTTTGGACAGGGCCCTTTATTGGTCTTGTTGCGCTAGCTTTTGCCGTGTACAGCTACTGGAAGAACAGGACGCCGAAAAGGCTACAACATGAAACGAAAGTCGACCAGAGGATTATAGCCACCAGCCGCTATAATCGCTGGGGGGACCTGCGCATCCAATTCGGCGAAAAAACCTTAAGAAGCCCCCGCATCGTAGTCATCAGGCTAACCAATTCAGGGAAAATCGAGGCCCGCGCCGACGACTTCGTCGAACCTATTTCGATTAATGTCGGCGAGGGAGACAGCATAGTAGCCGCAGCGATAACAGGCGGCTCCGGTGCGCATCACGGAACAATCGAACTACAACCGGAGCAAGTCGATCAACAACGAGTTGTCGCGCCTCGTTCACTGCTGAATGAAGGTGATTGGCTTGAGTTCCACTTGCTCATTGATGGCAGTGCGACACCCGTAAGGCTCGATTGCCGAGTAGCGGGATTCTCGGTGACCTCCGGCAAGGCAAGATCACGGACGAACAGCACATCGCGCCTGGATATGTGGCAAGCATCGAGATTACCCGTCCTTGTGGTGACCGCAATTGGCCTCATCTATATGGCGGTAACTTTATTCGGCCCTCCTGGAGGCGTGCCTGTACCCGACCTTGTCGGGAAAAGTGCTGCGGACTCAGTCCGGGAACTCAGCAACGCTAACCTCAAGGCGTCAGACTTAATCATCGTCCCTGGCGACGAGTCATCTGGCACGGTTGTGTCGCAAATTCCAAAGGCCGGAAAGAACATCCGTTCGGGAGATTCCGTAACACTCTATATTTCTGATTAGTCGACGACATTTTGCAAATCCGAGACCATTGACAGATTTCCAGGAACAGCATTTTCAAGCCAATCCAGACGCGCATCGCCAGCCGCTAGAGCCGGGACCCCATGACAGGAAGAAGTGCGCCGGAAACATCCATGAAGTCCCGCACAGCGGGCGACGCAGAATGATGGCGCAAGCGAACACGAAGATCCGCGACCGCTTCAACAGATCGTGAGGATTTGACCGTAGCTGCGAGTTTCGCGGCAGCCATACCAGCAGATGCGGCAGCCTCAAGGTCGTGCGAGTTGATAGAGGCACGAGCAAGAGCCGCTTGAGCCATAGATCCGCGTCTTGCGCGGTTTTGACGCTCGGCCTCGGCGATCGATAGCTGAGCAAAACGGGATGCCTCGTCCGCACGTTCGAGGTCGCGGAAGGTATGCGCGTGTTCGCCGTTCAGGTACGCCGGATCGATGAACCGCGCCCATTCTGGTTCATCCTCCACGGAGACGTTCTCGAACGTCACCTCGGACAGGTGCACGCTCTTGGCGGCGGCCTTCCTATCCCCCATCGCTGCTTCGCCGCGAGCCTGGAGGGCGATCGGCTGGCTAGAGGCCGAATGCGCCGCCCTCGACCAGGATCAGCACGCCGATGCCGATCAGCACCACCGGCAGCACCACGTGCCCCCACTTCGACAGCACCCGCGCGACCGCCGGACGTGTGGCGAAGAACCGTCCAGCCGCCACCCACACGGCGACCAGCACCAGGAACACGACCACGTAGACCGCCGTGTCACTCACGCCTGACGTGGCGAACACGGGCACGTAGACGCCGATGTTGTCTCCGCCGTTGGCGAACGTGACGGCGGCCACCGCGAGGATCGTCGGGCTCGCCGTCCGTTCCTCGTCGGGGTCGTCGCGGTGCCGCCACGCGCTGATGGCGGCCTTGATGCCGAGCGCGAGGGGCAGCAGGCCCAGGTACGGGATCGCCTGGTCCGGCAGGAAGGTGGCGCCGAAGGCCGCGGCCACTGCGGCGCCGAGGATGCCCGCGAAGCCGAGGTACTGGCCGAGGGTGATGGTGCGGGTGGTGTGGCGGTGGCCCGCGCCCTGGGCGAAGAACAGCGCCAGGATCACGATGTCGTCGACGTTGGTGACGGCGAACAGGCCTACCGCCTGGCCGATGGTGCCGAGGTCCACTGATGTTCCTTCAGGTCGGTGGTGTCGGGACGCGACCCGTCGCGGGACGGGTTCGTGTGCCGATCAGCGCCGGAGGACCTGGAGGAAGCTCGACGTGGACCGGTGCCCGCCTGGGCTGTTCGGGCGTGCACCGGTTGCGGTCGGCCTGGGGTGAGGTGCCTGCGGGAGGTCGTGGACCGCGGGCTGCGGTGCGGCGGAGTCGCGGCTGAGCAGGGTGACGCCGTCCGAGGTGAGCGACGGCTGTCCCGGGCTGTCGTGGCTGAGTTCGGCGACTGCCTGCGACTGTGCGGTGCTCCGGCGGCGGGGGCGGGCGGGTCGGGCATCACGAGGTACACCAGCAGAGCGGTGACCACGAGCAGGACGACACACCGCCGCTCCATCGCCACCCCGGTTCGTCCGCGTGCCCCAAGTGATCGTCGGGAGCATCGCACATCGCGATTCGAGGTGAAGGCCCTTGCGGACTACGCCGGCTTGGTCGCGCGGACCATCGCGGAGTGCAGGCCGTCGGCCACCTCGTGGGTCTGCGTGATCTCGACGTCGGTGAAGCCCGCCGCCTCCAGCCCTTCGCGGTACTCGGTGAACGAGAGCGCCCCGGCGATGCAGCCGACGTAACTGCCGCGCTCGGCCCGCTGGGGAGCGGAGAGGGCGTCGTCGGACACCACGTCGGAGACGCCGATTCGGCCGCCCGGCCTCAGGACGCGGAACGTTTCGGCGAACACGGCGGGCTTGTCGGTGGACAGGTTGATCACGCAGTTGGAGATCACCACGTCGATCGTGCCGGCGGGCAACGGGATCGCCTCGATGGTGCCCTTGAGGAACTCGACGTTGGTCGCGCCCGCCTTCGCCGCGTTGGCCAGTGCCAGAGCCAGCATCTCCTCGGTCATGTCGAGGCCGTAGGCCTTGCCGGTGGGGCCCACTCGGCGGGCGGACAGCAGGACGTCGATGCCGCCGCCGGAGCCGAGGTCGAGCACGCGGTCGCCCTCGCGCAAGGAGGCGACGGCGGTCGGGTTGCCGCAGCCCAGTGAGGCGGCGACGGCCTCGGCCGGCAGGGCCGAGCGGTCGTCGGCGGCGTAGAGGGCCGAGCCGAAGTTCTCGTCGGTTTCCACGGGCGTGCAGCACGCCGTGCCGCCGTCGGTCACCTGCACGGCTGTTGCGGCGTAGCGCCGGCGCACGGTCTCGCGCAGGTCGGTGTCGCTCATCGCAGGACCCCTCCGAAATCGTTGTATCGATGTATGTCGATGCAACCTTGCGCCTTGATTCGAAGAACGTCAAGATAGAAGAGTGTCGAATCAAGAGTGCTGCGCCGGTGTCGGCGCTGCCCCGCTGGACGTCGAGCAGGCCGCCGAGCTGGCCGCCGTGTTCAAGGCGCTGGGGGACCCGGTGCGGTTGCGGTTGCTCTCGATGATCGCGTCTCGCGAGGGCGGGGAGGTGTGCGTCTGCGAGCTGACGCCTGCCTTCGAGCTGTCGCAGCCGACGATCTCGCACCACCTCAAGCTGCTCCGGCAGGCCGGGCTCGTCGACTGCGAACGGCGCGGGACGTGGGTCTACTACTGGGCTTTGCCCGCCGCGCTCGACCGGCTCGCCGGGTTTCTGCGCACCTCCGTCACGGCATGAGCCCGCGACGCCGGGCGGCCGCGGAGGCGGTTCCGTTCGTCATCGCGCAGGTCCTCGGCGGCGGCCTCGGTCTCGTGGTCGCCGCCCTCGTGCCCAAGGTCAAGGAGCCGACGTCGTGAGCCGTCCGTCCGTGTTGTTCGTCTGCGTGCACAACGCCGGCCGGTCCCAGATGGCCGCCGCGTTCCTCACGCACCTCGCCGGAGAACGCGTCGAGGTGCGGTCGGCGGGATCGGCGCCCGCCGACTCGATCAACCCCCACGTCGTGCAGGCCATGAAGGAGATCGGCATCGACATCTCGGCGAACGAGCCGAAGGTGCTGACGACCGCGGCCGTCGAGGCGTCGGACGTCGTCATCACGATGGGGTGTGGCGACGCCTGTCCGTTCTTCCCCGGCAAGCGGTATCTGGACTGGACGCTCGACGACCCCGCCGGCCAGGGCGTCGAGCAGATCCGGCCCATCCGCGACGAGATCGAACGGCGCGTGCGCGGGCTCGTCGACGAGCTAGACGTCCGTTGAGCGGGACAGCTCCTGCCACTTCTCCAGGTCCGCGCCGACGGCCGCGAGCTTCGTGCGGATGTCGCTGAGCGTCGACGTGCCCAGAGGCAGCCGGGCCGGCATCTCGTCCGCGGCCGCGATGGTCAGGATCGCCTGAGCGGCCTTCACCGGGTCGCCTTCCTGCTGCCCGTGCGACGCTTGCGCCCACTCACGCGACGCACCGCCCGTGGCGGCGTAGTCGTCGATCACGCGCGAGACGTGGCTCAGCGACGTCGAGGCGAGGAAGTCGGTGCGGAGCGGGCCCGGCTGGACCGAGGTGACCTGGATGCCCAACGGGGCCAGTTCGAGACGCAGGGCCTCGGTGATGCCCTCCAGCGCGAACTTCGTCGCGCTGTAGACGCCCCAGCCCGCCCAGGCGACCACGCCGCCGGTCGAGCTGATGTTGAGGATTCGGCCGGAGCCGGCGGCGCGCATGATCGGGGTGACGGCGCGCAGGACGGTCATCAGGCCGAAGACGTTGATGTCGAAGACCGCACGGGCCTCGGCGTCGCTCGTTTCCTCGACGGCACCGACGAGGCCGCGGCCCGCGTTGTTCACGAGGACGTCGATGGTGCCGAAACGGGCCACGGCGGCCTGCACCGCCTCGTCGGCCTGCCGTTCCGAGGTGACGTCCAACGGCAGCGCGAGCAACTTCTCGGCGTGGCCCGGCAGAGCCTTCTCGATCTCCTGCGGGTCGCGGGCGGTCGCGACCACCGACTCGCCGGAAGCGAGGGCGGCCTTCGCGATTTCCAGACCCAGGCCGCGGGAAGCGCCGGTGACGAACCAGACAGACACGGTGTTCTCCTCAGAACCGATGTTGTTGACGCTTTCCATTACGTCTCAACGCAAGGCCGAAGAGAACGGGATAACTGGTACCCCTCAGCGTGGCTCTGGCAGTACCACCCACGAAGTGCCGGACCACGAACGAGAAAGCCATACTCGAACCCATGACCAGCGAACTGCGCGACTTCCTCACCTCGCGGCGCGCGGCACTGAGCCCCGAGGACGTGGGACTGCCCGCGGCCACGACCCCGCGCAAGGTCAAGGGGTTGCGGCGGGCGGAGGTCGCGATCCTCGCCGGGGTCAGCGTCGACTACTACGTCAAGCTCGAGCAGGGGCGGGCGCGCAACGTGTCCGAGCAGGTCGTCGACGCGATCGCACGGGCGCTGCGGCTCGACGACGTGGAGAGCCGGTACTTCGCCTCGCTGTTGCAGCCGGAGGCCAGGCGGGCGGCCACGACCAGGGCCAGGCCCGCGTTGCAGTCGATGATCCGCGCCATCGACGTGCCCGCCGTCATCCACGGGCCGCATCTGGAGATCCTCGGCATCAACCACGCAGGCAAGGCGTTGCTGGACGACTTCGAGGCCATGCCGGTGGAGGAGCGGAACCTGGCCACGTGGATGTTCCTGAACCCGCGGGCGAGGGTCGTGTACCGGGACTGGACGGAGATCGCCGCCGACATCGTGGCCACGTTGCGCGCGTCGATCGTGCCCGGACGCGCCAACGAGGCGGTGTCCAAGATCGTCGGGGACCTGAGCACGCGGTCGGAGGAGTTCGCGGCCATGTGGGCGGACTACCGGCTGTCCGAGCACCAGCACGGCGTCAAGCGGTTCTTCCACGAGGCCGTCGGGGACATGAAGCTCAACTGGCAGACGCTCGCACTGCCGGACGCCGGGGGTCAGACCGTGGTCATATACAGCGCCGACACCGGGTCGCCGTCGGAAGAGAAGCTGAGACTCCTGAACAGTTGGACCGCGGGTGGCCGCCGAAGCGACCACCCGCGCACCGTCACACCGCCTCAGTGACCTTGCCGACGACCTCGAAGTCGGTGCCGGTGGGGTTGAAGCCCTCGAACTTCAGCCGCACCTGCTCCTCCCCCTCGGTCTCCGCGTCGGCCACCGTCGGCACCCCGAACTCGAACGAGGTCGCGCCGGCGTCGATGTACACGTAGAGCCCGAGTCCCGTCGTCGACAACGGCCTCGACGGCAGCGGCTCCTCGCCCGAGTTGGACCGCAGCCAGGCCGGGTCCACGTCCGTTGTGGACAGTTCGGCGCCGGACGCGGGCGCGGCCGGGGTGCCGTAGAACGTGAACGCCGCGTCGGCGGGCTCGGACAGCGTCAGCTTCCACCTCAGCGTGCCGCCCTCCGCGACGCTGTCGGCGACCGGCGTCACGGTCAGCTTCGGCATCGGGTCGTCGTTGCGCACCAACAGGCCGCCCGTCGCGGAACCGACCACCGCGTTGGAGATCGCCTGCACCTGCACGGGGTTCAGCACGTCGCCGCCCCAGCGGGTGTTGCCGGTCCACGTCACCGGCACCTCGGCCTGGCGCTCACCCGGCTTCAGCGTCACCAGCTTCGTCACGGGCTTGTTGCCCGGTTCGTTGTAGAACAGCCGGAACACGCGGGTGCCGTTGCCGGTGGCCGTGATGACGACGTTGCGGGTCTGCGTGCCGGAGTCGCCCTCGGGCACCTCCGTGATCACGGAGTCGACGCGGGCGAGCCGCGTCGGCACCACCGGGACGAGACCCTTGTCCCACCCGTGCGCGTCGATCAGCCACGCCTCACCGGACGCCGACTCGGGCACCAGTTCGAGCGAGGCGACCTTGCCGAGACCGTGCGGCAACGGCACGCGGACTTCCTGCGCCCACAACGAGGTCGTGCGGTCGCTGCCGGGCAGACCGGCCACCGACACCGAGCCGAGCGAGTGCTTCCGTCCACTGTGGTCGGTCACCGCGACGCCGAACTTCGACGCCGCCGCGTTCGGCGGAACCGCGAGGCGCAGCGCGAGCTCACGCGATCCGGCCAGCGACACCGGCGCGGCGGGCGTGACCACACCGGCCTGTCCAGCCGAGGTCCACTTCAACGCCACCGCAAGACGTTCGGGCTGGGACACCGCGCCGCGGAAGCCGACGAAGTGCGGCGAACGCGCGCCACCACAACCGACGGCCGCGTCACGGGACGTCTCCTGGCACACGCGCGCACTGCCGGACGCACCCGTCGCACCGTCCGGCACGACGAAGGACTTGCGGTCGGCGCCGACGCCGTGCGCGAGCACACGGGCCGGGTCGGCGGACGGAGCACGCACGCCCGAACCGTCGAGCAACGGCAGCACGGACTCGTCCCGGCCGAGGAACAACCGCGCGGCCGCGGCGTAATAGGTGGCACCCGCCGCCTGCTGCTGGTCGGCGGTCAACCGGGTGGGCGTGCCGGGCGTGCACAGCGGGTCGGGCTGCTCGCCCGGCCAGAAGTCGTCGAACGCCGGCGCCTCGGCCTGGCCCGGAGTCCACTCGCTGTTGAAGTAGTTGTGGTTCATGCCGACCATGTAGAGCGCGCTGTGGAACGCCTCACCGCGGCTCAGGCCGCGGGTCTGGTCCACGAACATCTGCCCCTGCAGGTCGGACACGTCCCCGTCGCAACCGGGCAGGAACGTCACCGAGGGCACGTCGGGCGCCGGGTTGTGGCCGAAGATCGTCGGTCCCACGAGCACGGTGCCGCGGATGTTCCAGCGCACCGGACCGGAGAACCCCGTGTCGACGGCGGGCGGCGTGAGACTGTCGGTGGCGGCGCGGTTGACGCCCTCACCCCCGCGCGAGTGCCCCATCAGCATGACCTTCGACAGGTCGGCGGCGGGTCCCGACTTCACCGCGGCGGGCACCGAACCACGCCCGGCGGCCCAGTCCGCCCACTTCGCGAGGTGGTGCCGCACCAGCGACGACCGGCCCTGCGCACCCGCGTCCGGGGTCCCGGCGTCCTGCGCGTTGACACCGTTGGCGGAGATCGAGACCGTCAGATATCCCTGCGACGCCAGCAACTCCTGCGCCTTCAGGTACCCCTTGTGGCTCGGCACGGCCGTCATCCCGCTGGGGCACGGCCAGTTCAGCGTGATGTTGTTCGGGTTGGTCTTGCTGTAGCACGTGAAGTGCCTGCCGTGCAGGAAGAGCACGAGCGGGCGCTTGCCCGGCGCACCCTTCGGCGCGACGACGACGCCCTCCATCTCGATCGGCGCCGCGTAACCGGGCAGCTTGACCGAGTCGAGCGCGTACTCACCGGTCGTGGTCGCGTACTGCCCGGGCTTGCCGGGATCGACGCCGCCGTCGGGCTGCACCGCGGGCAACTGCGGCGCGGACAGGCTCGCCACCGGCGGCTCGAAGACGTCGAGTCTCTTGCCGGCGGACCGCACCTGGAGCGCGGCGGGGTCCTTCAGCTCGGCCTGCAACGTGTAGGTGCGCAGGTTCGCGGACTCTCTGGCGTGACCGAGGAACCGGTCGCCCTCCCAGAACTCCACGCCGGCCTCGCGCACCGGCATCGCCGTGGGCGTGGTCCACCGGATGACGTCGCCGGAGACGCTCCAGCCCGGTGTGGACGGTGTGCCGGGAGCGGCCGAGGCGGGCAGTGCCGGGAGAACTCCGGCCAGCAGAACAGGTACTAACAGCGCGACTGTGCGACGCATGTGTGGGTCCCCCTCAAAAAGGATCCACTCCGTTCTATCGACGTCGTACAGGACGCGGCACGCAATTCTGCCCGGAATCTGCCAATCAAAACGAGAACCAGCCGGGAGTATTACGCCGTTCGGCCCAACGAGGTGGAATTCCCCTCATCAACGGGCATGTCGGCGCAATTCACCAGCATTTCGAGCAGAACCGAAACGTCGTTCGCGAAGGACCGGGAAATTCACCGGCCCTCGTGGTCTCCGTCGCGCTCGTTCTGACTGAGCTTGTTCCAGGTCGAGGTCAGCTCCGCCCGGATGCGCGCCACGCGGACCCCGAAGGCCTCGCGGATCTCCTGGGCGTTCACGTCGTCGGGTGCGCCGTGGTCGGGGCTCTCGGCGGTCATGGCGAGCGGGGTACCTCGAAGGTGGACTACTCCAAACGTGCTCCCCGTCACTCCTTAGGATCAACGGGGTGAGCACCCACCTCTACCTGCTGCGGCACGGCCAGACCGAGTGGTCCGAGAGCGGCAGGCACACGGGACGCACTGACATCGAGCTGACGCCGGAAGGCGAGCAGCAGGCACGCCGCGCAGGCGCCACGCTCGCCCGGCTGCGAGGAACGGACCAGGCGCCCGCGCTCGTGCTGACGAGCCCTCGGCAACGCGCCACCCGGACCGCCGCCCTCGCTGGGCTGGAGGTGAACGCGACCACCGAGGACCTCGCCGAGTGGGACTACGGCGACTACGAGGGCATCACCACGCCGCAGATCCGCGAGCGCGTGCCCGGCTGGACGGTGTGGTCGCACCCGATGCCCAACGGCGAGACGCACGCCGAGGTGCAGGAGCGGGCCCGCAAGGTGCTCGGCGAGGTGCGCAAGATCCTGCCCGGCGGCGACGTCGTGCTGGTCGGGCACGGCCACTTCAGCCGCGTGCTGATCGCGGCGTGGCTCGGGCTCGCACCGGACCAGGGCGTCCACTTCGGACTGGACCCGGCCGGCATCTGCCAGCTGGGCGACGAGCGGGGCGACCCGCAGGTGCGCAGGCTCAACGTGCCTGCCTGGGAGGTGTGATGATCCGGCGGATCGAGCCGCGTGACGTCGACGCGGCCGTTGGGCTCGTGTACGAACTGGCGCTGTACGAGAAGGCGCCGGAGCAGTGCCACCTGACGTCGGAACAGTTGCACACCGCGTTGTTCGGCGAGCACCCCGCGTTGTTCGGCCACGTGGCCGAAGTGGACGGTCGGGTCGTCGGGATCGCGTTGTGGTTCCTGAACTTCTCCACCTGGGACGGCGTGCACGGCGTCTACCTGGAGGACCTCTACGTCACGCCGGACCAGCGCGGCAACGGCCTCGGCAAGAAACTCCTGCAAGCGCTTGCCCAGGAGTGCGTCGCGCGAGGGTACACCCGCCTGCAGTGGTGGGTGCTCAACTGGAACGAGCCGAGCATCGGGTTCTACAAGTCCTTGGGCGCCATACCGATGGACGAGTGGACGACCATGCGCGTGACGGGTGAGGCACTGTCCGCACTCGCTGCCGACTGAAGGTCTACGGAAGGTCTCGAAAAGCTCACGAAACAGGTATTCCACTGAGGACAGGTCCACGGTCCTGGCAGCGTCCCCGCTCGCCGATCCCCCGGCACAAGCAAGCGTGGAAAGAAGGAACGACCGTGGGCACTGACCCGACTACGATCGACCCCGCCGTCTCGACCGGCATCGGTGTCGTCGGCACGATCATCTACCTGGCGATCGCCGTCTTCGGCATCGTCGTGTTCTGGAAGACCTTCGCCAAGGCCGGTCAGCCGGGCTGGGCCGCGATCATCCCGATCTACAACATCTACGTCCTGCTGAAGGTCGCGGGCCGTCCGGGCTGGTGGCTGATCCTGCTGCTGATCCCGATCGTCAACATCGTCATCCTGGCGATCGTCTCGATCGACGTCGCGAAGTCCTTCGGCAAGGACGCCGTCTTCGGCATCGTCGGCCTGTGGCTGTTCAGCATCATCGGTTACGCGATCCTCGCGTTCGGTGGCGCGCAGTACCGCGGCCCGGCGGCTCTCGCGGGTGTCCAGGGCGCCTACAAGGGCTGAGCACGAACCTGAGAGGCCGGGCCGCGAAGTCACCCCTGTACTTCGCGCCCGGCCTTCTCTAGGCTCGTCCATGAAACCGTTTTCAGTCTGTTTCATCCGCCGCCGCCCTCAACGACGAGTGGAAGGACCTCGACACGATGAGGCGTCGACTGACCGGCGCGTTCGTCGCACTAGCGGTGGTCGTGGCACCGGTGGGCGTGGCGAAGGCGGCCAGCTTCAACGTCAAGGACTACGGCGCGAAGGGCGACGGCAAGGCGATCGACTCGGTCGCCATCGACAAGGCCATCACGGCGGCGTCCGCGGCGGGAAACGGCACCGTCGAAATTCCGCCCGGCACCTACCTGTCGCGCTCGATCCACCTCAGGAGCAACGTCACCATCAACCTCCAGCAGGGCGCGCGGATCGTCGCGTCCGGCAGCGGCATCGACGCGCCGGAACCCAACCCGACCTACGGCAAGTATCAGGACTTCGGGCACAGCCACTTCCGCAACGCCCTGCTGTGGGGCGAGAACGTCGAGAACATCAGCTTCACCGGCAAGGGCGTCATCGACGGCGCGAACAAGCTGGAGACCGGCGAGAACATCCCCGCGGGCAAGGGCGACAAGATGCTGTCGCTCAAGTTCTGCAAGAACGTGAACATCACCGACGTGACGTTCCGCGAAGCCGGTCACTTCGCCATCATCGTCAACGGCTGCAACGGGATGAAGCTCGACCGCATCACCGTCGACACCCCGGACGACCGCGACGGCATCAACTTCATCAACAGCTCCAACGTCGAGCTGTCGAACTCCACGATCATCTCCAGCGACGACGCGGTCGCGTTCAAGAGCGACTACGCCACCGGGAAGACGTTCCTCAGCGAGAACAACGTCGTCCGCGACTCCACGATCCAGTCGACCGAGAACAACGCCATCCAATTCGGCTCGGAGACCTGCGGCAGCTTCCGGAACATCCAGTTCCGCAACCTCAAGGTCACCGGCGCCTCCAAGGCGGGCCTCGGCATGGTGTCGATGGACGGCGCGGTGATCGAGGACGTCCTCTACGACAACATCCAGCTCACCAGGACAGGTTCGCCGATCTTCCTCCACGTCGGCAAGCGCGGCCGCTGCCCGGACAACCCGCCGACGGGCAAGATCCGCAACATCACCTACCGCAACATCACCGGCACGAACCTCACGGCACCGCGCGACATCCCGGGCGACCCCGAGTACGCGTCGACCATCTCCGGCCGGTCGGACTCGAAGATCACCGGCCTCACGTTCGACCGCGTGCGGCTCACGGTTCCCGGCAACCACAAGGAGTCCGACGCCTCGAAGAACCCGCCCGAGGTGTCCGACGCCTACCCGCCGCGGATCTTCGGCGTGCGCCCGGCGTTCGGGTTCTGGATCCGCAACGCGACGGACGTGCGGTTCCTCAACAGCACCATCGAGTTCGAGAAGAACGACGGGCGCCCGGCGTTCACCACGGACGGCGTGCAGAACATCTCGCTCGACGGCGTCCAGGTGGAACGCAGCACCGGCGCGAACGACCTGCTGTGGCGCAGGAGCAGCGGGACCTCGGTCACGAACAGCACGACCACCAACGGTCAGGGGCTGCGGGCCAAGACGAGCTAGACCATTCCGACCGCGCCGTACGTCGACGCGTCGGCGGCGGCCGAGGCACCGGGCAGCTCGCCGTCCGCCCTCCAGTGGGCGGCGAGCACCAGGCCGGGTTCGAGCAGCTTCAAACCGCAGAGGAACTCCTCCACGTCCTGCTTGGAGCGCGGCACGAGCTTCGACCCCATGTCGTCACCGAGGCCGGCCAGCTGGCCGACGAGCTCCGGCTCCACGTCCATCGTGAGGTGCGTTAAGGCGACGATGCTGCCCTCGGACAACGCGGCCCGATAGCGCGCCACGACGCCCGCGGGCTCGTCGAGCACGAACGGGAGGACGCCGACCATCAGCACGGCCGTCGGCTGGGTGAAGTCGATCAGGCGGCGGGTCTCGGGGTGCCGCAGCACGGCGCCGACGTCGCTGATGTCGGACTGCACGATCGCGGCGTTGAGGTTGTCGCGCAGCATCGTGCGGGCGTGGGCGACGGTCACCGGGTCGTGGTCGACGTAGACGACGCCGCAGGACGGGTCGATGGACTGCGCGACCTCGTGCACGTTGCCGGCGGTCGGGATGCCGCTGCCCAGGTCGAGGAACTGGCGGATGCCGTACTCCTCGACGCACAGGCGCACCACCCGGCGGGAGAACGACCTGATCGTGCGCGCTATCTCGGCGACGGGGAACCGCTTGATGCTGTCTTCGGCCACCGCGCGGTCAACCGCGAAGTTGTGCGCTCCGCCGAGGTAGTAGTCGAACAGCCGAGCCAGATTTGGGCGTTCGGAATCGCCGTTTGTCGTCACCCGCTGCGGGCCGTCCTGCACTGCGCACCTCACCCTGCTCCCGAGCGGCGCGAACGCTGGAGGCACGGTAACCGGCTACTCCGTTCGTGTCCATCCACCATTCGTGGTCACGTAGGGTGATGGCCCCCGGCCGGAGCCGGGGGCCATCGCAGGGTTACCGCTGGTCAAGCAGGGTTTCACACACCGGCGTTGCTGGTGATCCAGGACCGGTAGGTGGCGATGCGGGTGTAGTTGGAGCGGGTCGAACGGTCCGAGGTGGACGCGACACCGACCTGCTTGCCGGCACCGAACATCGGGCCGCCCGAGTCACCACCGGCGGCGATGCCGTCGATGCGCTGGACGGAGATCGCCCGGCCGCCGCGGTAGTCGGTGCCGTTGGGGTTCGTGACCCGCGTGTTGGCGACCTTCAGGTAGCGCGACTGGCAGTTGATCTCCGGCTGGTTGGTGCACGTGGCACCCCAGCCGTAGAGCTGCACGGTCTGGCCGGTGGCGACGCCGTCCGAGGAGCCGGCGAGCGGCGAGAACGGCGCGTTCATGTTGGTGCTGACCTGCACGAGCGCCAGGTCGGCAGACGGGTGCTTGATGATCCGGGTACCGGTCACCAGCTGGCCGCCGGTGGTCTGGTCCAGGCTGCCCGCGCGGAACGTGTACGTGCCGGACGACGCCACGCAGTGCTCGGCGGTCAGGATCCACCGAGGAGCGATCTTCGTCGCGGAACAGTTCTCACGGCCGTTCACGAAGAGACGGGCCGCGTACGGGAAGTTGGAGGCGTTGCCGCCTCCGATGATCATCGGCGACATGCCCGGTTCTTCGGGCGCAGCGTTCGCCGTGGGAGCTGCGAGGGTGAATGCCGCCAGGAAGGCACCCGCGATCGCGGTCATAACACGCATGGTTGGTCACCTCATGTGTGCAGGGAGTGGTTAAGCAACCACGCACAGCTTCACCCGTCGGTGTGAGGCTGACCACCCTCCGTTAGTCGGCTTTGTCACCTTCGTTCACATCGGGCTCGCCCATCGCCCAGCGGCGGCCGTCGTTCGTGAACAGGAAGACGAGCACGACGACGCAGTAGATGCC
Source organism: Lentzea sp. NPDC058450 (assembly GCF_042721395.1). Taxonomy (NCBI): domain Bacteria; kingdom Bacillati; phylum Actinomycetota; class Actinomycetes; order Pseudonocardiales; family Pseudonocardiaceae; genus Lentzea; species Lentzea sp. NPDC058450. The sequence goes on along the minus strand of NZ_JBHXLO010000029.1, from coordinate 49,705 downwards.
GCCCAGCGAGCCGAGCAGCTGCTGTTCCGACGGTCCGTACGCGTACCAGGCGCACCCGAGCAGCAGCAGCTGCGTGACGATCACGGGCGTGCGGGCGCCGTGGTGGCCGCGGAAGAGCAGCACCGTCGCCAGCAGAACCGCGCCGAACCAGATCACGAGGACGCCGGCCGCGCCGAGGATCGGGCCCGCCGGGTGCGCTCCCCCGATCACCCGGACGACGAGGGCCAGGCCCAGCCCGACACCACCCAGTCCCTGCAGGAAGGCGAGCACGGCGGCGATGCGGACCGGCCGAGGGGGCGCCGGGATCGCAGTGGTCACGAGCGACCTCTCCTCACGTTCTGTACCTGGTCACGGATCGTAGGCCACCCGGTTGGAGGTCTTCGGAACCACGCCCGGCGCGGGAAGATCAAGGGGCCTTCAGCGAGCCGGCGGTCGTCCGGGGTGCACTCGTCTGCGGGGCGGACGCGATGCTGACGGAAGGGAGATTTGCGCCACTTTCGTGAGGCTGGAGCCACCCTGAGGGAGGACATGCGCGCGGCTGACCGTCACGCACTGTCTTACTCTCAAGTAGTGCGCGCTCTTCTCGTGGTGAACCCGCAGGCGACTACAACGACGCCGGCGGGCCGTGACGTACTCGCGCACGCACTCGCCAGCGACGTGAAGCTGGAGGTCGTCCAGACCTCGTACCGGGGCCATGCGGCGGACGCCGCCCACGAGGCCGCGGAGGGTGGGTTCGACCTGGTCATCGCCCACGGCGGCGACGGCACGGTCAACGAGGTGGTCAACGGAATCCTGCGCGCGGGCCCCCGTCCCGACAAGCCGATGCTGGGCGTCGTGCCCGGCGGTTCGGCCAACGTGTTCGCGGGCGCGCTCGGCATCCCGCGCGACCCCGTCGAGGCCACGCACGTCCTCCTGCAGTCGATCGAGCACGGCACCAGGCGCCGGATCGGGCTCGGCCAGGTCTTCGCGGACGTCATCGAGGGCGGCCGCTGGTTCACCTTCAACGCGGGCATGGGCCTCGACGCCGATGTCGTCGCGGGCGTGGAACGCAAGCGCGCCAAGGGCCGCAACGCGAGTCCCGTGCTTTATCTCTCCGTCGCCCTCAAGGCCTATGCGCAGATCGTGCGCAAGCCGCAGCACTTCACCGTCGAAGTTCCGGGCGAGTCGTTCGACGACGTCGGCATGGTGTTCGTGTCGAACACCGACCCGTGGACGTACTTCGGCGACAGGGCGATCCAGCTCAACCCCAGCACGTCGTTCGACGGCGGGCTCGGCCTGAGTGCGCTGAAGACGATGCGGGTACCCACCGTCGGGCGCTTCATCGCCCAGGTCCTCGCCACCGGGAATCCCAAGAGCGCGAAACTCGTTCGGCGTGACGACGTGGGTTATGTCAGAGTGAAGTGCGAGGAGCCCGCGAACCTCCAGGTCGACGGAGATTTCCTCGGAACGACCACTGCGGTGGAGTTCCGGGCGGTCCCCGATGCGTTGACTGTTGCCGTATAAGGAACTTGACAGTCCGTGATCGGTTCGTGACCGTCTCGGTACTCACCCGGGATGTACTGCAGTCGAGTGACAGCAGAGCGTGAAACCCCAGGTGAACGCTGTCGATCTTTTGGGTGAGTTCACTCACCGGGTCAGTGCTTACCCCTTGACATCCCGGCCGTTCGTGAAAGCATTCACAAGCACCCCAAAAACGACCGCTGACAACCGGCGTGCCTTCGTGCGCGCCTTGGCTGAGGAGTAGTTCCAATGGACTGGCGCCACCGCGCAATCTGCCGCGACGAGGACCCCGAGCTGTTCTTCCCCGTTGGGAACAGTGGTCCCGCGCTTCTGCAGATCGCCGAGGCGAAGACCGTCTGCCGCCGTTGCCCCGTCGTCTCCGACTGCCTCGCGTGGGCACTCGAGAGCGGCCAGGACGCCGGCGTCTGGGGCGCGATGAGCGAGGACGAGCGCCGCGCTCTCAAGCGCCGCAACGCCCGCACGCGCGCCCGCAGCAACGCCTGAGCAGGCTGTTCGCCGCATAGCTGACATATAAGAAGAAGCCCGACACCGTGCCAGGTGTCGGGCTTCTTCTTTTGTTTGCACACCCTCCCGCATGACCACGTGAGACCGCTGAGGCTGGTCGTCACGTGTGCACGGCGTTAGTTTAGCGCCGCCCCCGCAGCGGCACGCGCAGGACCGCCTCAGTACCGCCTCGGGGCCGTCGCCGCAAGCTCAAAGACCCCCTCAGTTCGGAATCGACGAGGGTCCGAACGATCTGCAGACCGAGCCGGTCGGTGCGTTCCAGCGAGAACCCCTGCGGCAGGCCCTTGCCGTCGTCGGTGATCGTCACGTCGAGCCACTTCGCGGTCCGCTCGGCGTGCACGACGACCTCCCCGCGCTGGCCAGGGGCATAAGCGTGCTCGAAGGCGTTCTGCACGAGCTCGGTCAGCACCATCACCAGCGGGGTGGCGATCTCGGAGGACACGATCCCGAACCCGCCCTCGCGACGCACCTTCACCTGGGTCTCGGTGACCGCCACGTCACCCATCATCGGGATGACCTTGTCGACCACGTCGTCGAGGTCGACGCGCTCGTCGACGGACATCGACAACGTCTCGTGCACGAGTGCGATGGAAGTCACACGGCGGACCGACTCCGCGAGCGCCTCCTTCGCCTCCGGGTTGCTCAACCTGCGGCTTTGCAGCCTCAGCAGGGCCGCGACGGTCTGCAGGTTGTTCTTCACCCGATGGTGGATCTCGCGGATCGTGGCGTCCTTGGACATCAGCGCGCGGTCACGGCGACGCACCTCGGTGACGTCGCGGCACAGCACGATGGCGCCGGCGGCCTGCCCGCGTGGCCGAAGAGGCAAGGACCGGAACAACACCGCGGCACCGCGCCGTGACTCGGCCTCCATGCGCATCGACGGCTGCCCGTCGAGCGCCTGCCGGATGCGTTGCGCGACCTCGGTGGCGTCGAACGGGTCACCGATCAGGCTGCGGGTGAGCGGCGCCAGGTGCACGCCGACCAGGTCGGACGCGTGCCCCATGCGGTGGTACGCCGACAGCGCGTTCGGCGAGGCGAACACCACCGCGCCGGACGGGTCGAGCCTGATCAGGCCGTCGCCGACGCGCGGGCTGGTGTGCACGTCCGGTGAGGGTTCGGGCGCCGGGAACGTGCCGTCCGCGATCATCTGGCACAGGTCGGCCGCACTGCCGAGGTACGAGATCTCCAACGGCGACGGCACCCGCGGCACGGCCAGGTTCGTGCTGCGGCTCAGCACCGCGATGACCTGGCCGCCCAGCCGCACCGGGATGGTCTCGCGGCGCACCGGCACGCCCAGGTGCCAGCGCGGGTCCTCCTCGCGGCAGATCCGCGCCTCGTCCATCGCCCGGCGCAGCTGCGGGTGCTCGTCGCTCTCGACCTCGCTGCCGACGACGTCCTCGGGATGGGCCGTCGGCGCCGTCGTCGGGCGGGCCTGGGCGACGCAGAGGAACCTGTCGTCCTCCAGCGGCACCCACATGACGAAGTCGGCGAACGACAGGTCGGAGAGGAGCTGCCACTCCGCGACGACCAGCTGCAGGTGGTCGACGGCGGCGCCGGGGAGCTTGGTGTGCTCGGCCAAGAGGTCCGTGAGCGTGCTCAGAACTCCTCCATGAGAAACTGGTGGGTGAAGCAGTTCTGATCCTAGGAGACACCCATGTCGAAGCGTGCTCGCAAGCGCCGCGACCGCAAAAAGGGCGGCGCCAACCGAGGCAAGCGCCCCAACGCCTGAGTGCTGCGAAAGGCCCTGGACACCACCACGGTGACCAGGGCCTTTTGTCTTGCTTGAGGGACTGCGTCAGTCCTCGGTGCGAATCTCCACGATCGTCGCCCGGATGCGCGCCTTCAGGTCCGCCGGGGCGTAGTCGCCGCCGCACTTGCGGGCGAGCAGCGCCTTGAGGTGCTCCTCCAGCCCGAACTGCTCGAGGCACGGGTGGCACTCGTCGAGGTGCGTCTGGAGCGCCGCCCTGCGGGTTCCGTCGCATTCCTGGTCGAGGAACAGCCAGACCTCGGCCAGCACCTCTGAGCAGTCGGTGTCGTGGGGTTCGCCGCAGTTCATGACGCGTCTCCGTTGCTGCCGTTGCCGCTACGGAGGAAACCACGGTCTCGTGCGACGTCCGCGAGCATGTCGCGGAGCTGGCGACGGCCCCGGTGCAACCGGGACATCACCGTGCCGATCGGGGTGCCCATGATGTCTGCGATCTCCTTGTACGCGAAGCCTTCGACATCGGCGAGGTAGACCGCGATCCGGAACTCCTCCGGCAACCGCTGCAATGCTTCCTTGACGTCGCTGTCGGGCAGGTTGTCGAGTGCCTCGACCTCGGCGCTGCGCAGCCCGGACGAGGTGTGGCTCTCCGCCTGCGCCAGCTGCCAGTCCGTGATCTCGTCGGTCGGCTGCTGAATCGGCTGGCGCTGCTTCTTGCGGTAGCCGTTGATGTAGGTGTTCGTCAGGATCCGGTACAGCCAGGCCTTCAGGTTCGTGCCCTCCGAGAAGGACGCGAACGCCGAGTAGGCCTTGAGGAACGTCTCCTGCACCAGGTCCTCGGCGTCAGCCGGGTTGCGCGTCATGCGCAGGGCTGCCGAGTACAGCTGGTCGAGCATGGGCATAGCGTCGCGCTCGAAACGCGCAGCGCGTTCCGCCGTCGTCTCTGTCGTGCCGGTGGCGGGCACCGCGCTCCCTTCCCACAGGTTCTGGGTCGGGACTGACTTTACGCGTGACCGCTCGAGCATGTTCGTTGCCACGTTCTGGGTAACAACGCGGGGCCTGGTAGTAATTCCGCATGGCCGGACGTGGGACCCCCGCCACAGCGCTGCTGGACAAGCAGCGGGTGGCGCACACCTTGCACTCGTACGAGCACGACCCGCGGCACGAGTCGTACGGGTTGGAGGCCGCCGAGGCGCTGGGGCTCGAGCCGGGCCGGGTGTTCAAGACCCTCGTGGCCGACGTCGACGGCAAGCTCGCGGTGGGCGTCGTGCCGGTGACCGCGCAGCTCGACCTCAAGGGACTCGCGGCGGCGCTGAAGGGCAAGAAGGCCCGCATGGCTGTGGTGGCCGATGCCGAGCGCGCCACCGGATACGTCGCCGGCGGGATTTCGCCGTTGGGGCAGAAGAAACGGCTGCCCGTCGTGGTCGACGCGTCGGCGTTGGAATTCGGCACCATTTTCTGCAGTGCCGGCAGGCGCGGCCTCGAAGTCGAGATCGCGCCCGCCGAACTGGTGCGGCTCACGGCCGCCGTCGTTGCTTCGATCAGCGCTTAGCTGACCGGGGCCATCAGGTTTCCGATCCGGACGATCGCGCCGAGGCCGGACGGCCACGCGACCGTGACCCGGTCGCCCAGGCTCCCCTGGCCGGGCAGGTCGAACCGGATGGACGCCGGGTTCACCCGCGGGCCGTGGCTCTGCGAGCTCACGTAGACGGCGGCCTCGTGGTTCCCCCCGACCAGCGCCTCGCTGTACTCGCCCTGCCCTCCTGCCAGCGGAACGTTCATGTCCTCGCCGTTCGCGTCGAGGAAGCGCACGTTGCTGAGGCTGCCGCCGATCCGGCAGTCCGCCCCTTCCGCGGGGGCGAACCTGATCCAGTGCGCCTTGCTGGCGATGGTGGGCGAGCGCATGTCGTGGGCGCTGATCACCAGGTCGGCACCGGTGCACCACGGCGTCTCCGCCTGCGCCTGGGCCGCGGTGATCGCCGCACCGGACACGAGCGCCGCACCCGCTACCGCGATCGCGACATTTCGAAACATCTTCAACGTGTTCTCCCCGAATACGTCTCGATTGGCATTTCCCCTACGTTTCAGGTGACGCCATCGACGCGCATTCGGTTGCCCGGGAGAACAATTGCCGTACTTTCGGCTGAGGCAATGGCCGATCGGCCCGGGCTATTCCCCCGTCTGGCCGTCGATCGCCTCGCGCAGCAGGTCGGCGTGGCCGTTGTGGCGGCTGTACTCCTCCACCATGTGCGTGAGGATCCAGCGGAGGCTGACGGTGCGGTCGTCACCTCGCCACGGCTTGCGCTTGGCCGGTTGGCCGAGGTCGCCGGTCTCCAGGGCTTCCTCGACGGCCTTGCGGGCGCGGTCGACCTCGTCCTGCCAGAGCGCGGTGAGCTCTTCGGGGGTGTGGTCCTTGGCCGAGTGCCAGTCCCAGTCGTAGTCGGCCTTCCAGTCGACGCTCGCCCACGGTTCCAGCGGCTCGCGGTCGTGCAGGACCACGTGGAACCACTGCTGCTCGACGTAGGCGAGGTGTTTGACGAGGCCACCGAGGGTCATCTCGGACTTGGCGGTGGTCTCGGCGAGCTGGGCGGTGGTCAGGCCGCTGATCTTCCACGCGAGGGTCGCGCGCTGGAAGTCGAGGAAGCCGTTCAGGGTGGCGAGTTCGTCGCCGTCCGTCGGAGGTTCGGGCCGGCCTTGGTCATCGAGAAGCGTCATGGGGCGGCACAGTAATCCGGTGCGGCCCGGTGAGCAGGCGATTTAGTCGAGCGGGCGGAGGACGCGGTCCAGCCACTCGCCGACGGAACGGCCGACGTCGCCCACCGAGGCCTTGAGCGAGTGGTCGCCCTTGAGCAGCACGACCTCGCGGTGGGTGGCGCGCGGGGGCTGGCCGAACGGGTCGTTCTCGCCCTGCACGACCAGGGTGGCGACCTCCACGCCGTCCAGCTCGGCCATGCGGGACTTCTCCGGCTTGCCCGGCGGGTGCACGGGGAAGGCGAGGCAGAGGACCGCGACGGCCTGGCCCTCGACCGAGGTGCGGCAGGCCACGCGGGCGCCCGAGGACCTGCCCCCGAAGACGAGGGGCAGGCCGTCGAACCAGCGTTCGCCGAGGTCGTCGACCACGGACATCCAGGCCGTGTCGAGCTGGCCCGCGGGCGCCGGGGCACGGCGGCCCGCGACGCGGTAGGGCTGTTCGATCAACGCCACGTGCACGCCGACCGAGTTGGCGGCGCGGCAGGCGGCGACCAGGTCAGGGGCCTCCACGCCGCCGCCGGCGCCGTGGCCGAGGAGCAGTGCGGCACGCGGTTCGTGGGCACAGTGCAGGGAGGCCCGCGCGGGGCCGTGCGGCGTGTCCACCAACAGCGTGGTCACGACAGGTCTACGCGTTCGAGCAGGGAGGCGTCGTTGTTCTTCACGCTGCCCACCGCCGTCGAGACGGGGCGCAGTTCGAGGGCCTCGATGATCGACTCGTCCGGGGTCAGCAGCTCGGACGGGTCGAGCGACGTCGGGTCGAGCCACGCCGACCAGCGGTCCTGCGGCAGCAGCAACGGCATGCGGTTGTGCACGTCGGTCAGCACGCCGAGGGAGTCCATGGTGATCACCGCGCACGTGACGGTCGGAACGTCGTCCTTCCACCACACGGACCAGATGCCCGCCATCGCGAGCGACGTGTCGTCCCCGAGCGTCATGAAGTACGGCTGCTTGCGGCCCTCGGCCGCCTTCCACTCGTACCACCCGGCGGCGGGGATGATGCAGCGCCGCTTGGTGACCGACTGCTTGAAGGCGGGCTTGGTCAGGATGGTCTCGGCCCGTGCGTTGATCATCTTGGCGGCGCCGGACAGGTCCTTGGCCCAGTGCGGCACGAGGCCCCAGCGCATCACGCGGACGCTGCGCTCCACGTCGTCGCCGGCAGTGTCCGACTCCTCGCCAGGTGGCTTGCGCTCGACGACGGCCATGACGTGCTTGGTCGGGGCGATGTTGTAGTCCGCCCCCGGTGCCTCGTCGCCGGTCCCGTCCACCGCGTCGAACTCGGCCGCCAGCAGCGCCGGGTCCTTGGTGGAGGCGTACCTACCACACAAAACCGATCACCTCCGAAGTCCCAATCGTCCCACGCCGGGAACACCTGTGCGAGCCTGCCCGGTCGGCGTGCGGGATCATTGCCGCATGACTCAGCACTGGTCAGCCCCCAGCGCGTCCGGCCCAGTCCACTCGACCGTGCCGGTGCCCGGCTCGAAGTCGATCACGAACCGCGTCCTGGTGCTCGCGGCGCTGGCCGACGGGCCGTCGACGGTCCACGCTCCGCTGCGCAGCCGTGACACCGTGCTGATGGCGGCGGCGCTGACGTCGCTCGGCATCGGGTTCACCGACCGCGCGGACGGCGGCTGGGACGTGCTGCCCGGCCTGTTGCGCGGTCCCGCCGACGTCGACTGCGGCCTCGCGGGCACGGTCATGCGCTTCCTGCCGCCCGCCGCCGCGCTGGCCGAGGGCGCGATCAGGTTCGACGGCGACCCGCACGCCCGCACGCGACCGATGAGCACCGTGCTGGGTGCGCTGCGGTCGCTGGGCGCGGAGATCGACGGCGACGCGCTGCCGTTCACGTTGCGCGGCACGGGTTCGGTGCCCGGCGGCGAGGTGACGATCGACGCGTCGGGCTCGTCGCAGTTCGTCTCGGGGCTGCTGCTGTCGGCCGCGCGGTTCGACAAGGGCGTGACGGTCCGGCACGCCGGCAAGCCGGTGCCCTCCTTGCCGCACATCGAGATGACGGTCCAGACGCTGCGCTCGGTCGGCGTCGAGGTGGAGACCGACGGCACCACGACGTGGCGCGTCGAGCCCGGCGTGATCAAGGCGCGGACGTGGCACGTGGAGCCGGACCTGTCGAACGCGACGGTGTTCCTGGCGGCGGCCGCGGTGACCGGCGGCGAGGTGACGGTCCCGCACTGGCCCGCCGAGACGACCCAGCCGGGTGACGCGGTGCGCGGCATCCTGGAGCGCATGGGCTGCACCGTCGAGGTGGACGAGCGCGGCCTGACCGTACGCGGCCCGGAGAAGCTGACCGGCGTGGACATCGACCTGCGCGACGAGAGCGAACTGACCCCGACCGTCGCCGCCCTCGCGACGCTCGCCGAGGGTCGCACGATCATCCGCGGCGTCGCGCACATCCGCGGCCACGAGACGGACCGCATCGCCGCCCTGGTCAACGAGATCAACGCGGTCGGCGGCGACGCGACCGAGACCGAGGACGGCCTGATCATCGACCCGAGGCCGTTGCACGGCGGGGTGTGGCAGGCCTACGCCGACCACCGGATGGCGACGGCGGGCGCGATCATCGGCCTGGTGGTGCCGGGCATCGAGGTGGACGACATCGGCAGCACCACGAAGACCATCCCGGACTTCCCTGGCATGTGGAACGCCATGCTCACCGGGGGCGCGTAGACCGTGAGCAAGCGGGACTGGCGCAAGCTCGACGAGTCCGACGTGCGGGTGCGCCCCGGCAAGGGGACGCGGCCGCGCAGCAAGAGGCGGCCGGAACACGCCGACGCCGAGACGGCGATGGTCATCGGCGTCGACCGCGGCCGGTGGACGTGCGCGTTGGACGACGGCGTCGTCGTCACGGCGATGCGTGCGCGCGAACTGGGCCGCACGCCCGTCGTGGTCGGCGACCGGGTCGGCATCGTCGGCGACACGTCGGGCCAGCCGGACACGCTGGCCCGCATCGTGCGCGTCGAGGAGCGGACCTCGGTGCTGCGCCGGACCGCGGACGACACCGACCCGTTCGAACGGGTCGTCGTGGCGAACGCCTCCCAGCTGATCATGGTCGTGGCGCTGGCGGATCCCCCGCCGCGCACGGGTTTCATCGACCGGTGCCTGGTCGCCGCGTACGCGGGCGGCCTGGAACCGGTGCTGTGCCTGACGAAGTCGGACCTCGCGTCCCCCGACTCGCTGCTGGCGCTGTACACCGAGCTCGACGTGCCGGTGGTCGTGACGCGCTCCGACGAGGAACCCGCCGAGCTGCGCGCACGGCTCTCCGACACGGTGTCGTGCCTGATCGGCCACTCCGGCGTCGGCAAGTCCACGCTGGTCAACAAGCTCGTGCCGGACGCGAACCGCGCGGTCGGCGTGGTGTCCGGCGTCGGCAAGGGCCGGCACACCTCGACCCAGGCCGTGGCGCTGCGGCTGCCGGACGGCGGCTGGGTCGTGGACACGCCGGGCATCCGCTCGTTCGGCCTCGCGCACATCACGCCGGACGACATCGTGAAGGCGTTCCCGGACTTCGCCGAGGCCGCCGAGGAGTGCCCGCCGGGCTGCGGCCACCTCGGAGCACCCGAGGACCCGGGCTGCATGCTGGACGAGCTGGTGCCGGACGCGCCGGGCCGCCTCACGTCGTTGCGGCGGCTGCTGGCCTCGAGGGCCGGGCTGGACGACTACACGGATTGAGGTTGCGCAGGTCAGTCACACTGATCGCGTGAGCAGACTTCTGGGGGTCGCCTTGCTGTGCGCTGCCCTCACCTCGTGCACGGCGGCGATCCCCGGACCGCCCCCGAAACCGGTGCCGACCACGTCCCCGCGCATCGACAAGCCGCGGAACCTGGCGGCGTTCGACACCTGCAAGGCACTGCCGGTCGACGGCAGCAGCCCGAACCTGAAGTCGACGCCGATCCCGCCCGCGCCCGACCCGGCGCATCCGGGGTTCTGCAAGTACACCTTCACCTACCCGGCCAGCACGGTGACCGTCCTGGTCGGACTGGAGGAGATCGAGTACGACGAGGTGAAGAAGGCCCACCCGAGCGGTCACCAGGGAGAGATCGACGGGCACACCGTGTGGTTCGGCTGCGACCAGGACGCCTCCGAACTGGACTGCGGCGTGTGGGCGGCGGTCGGCTACGCGCGGTCGCTGACGGTCAAGGTGGCGTCTCCGGGCGCGAACGAGGGGTGGCTGCTGAGCCACCGCATCACCTTGATCCAGTTCGCGCTCGACCGTCTGCCCGTGTCGTCATGAGGAAGACTCGGACCATGATCCGACTGGTTCCCGTGCTGCTCCTCGCCCTCGCCGCCTGCTCGACCGGACCGTCCACCCCGAAGTTCGCGGACGCCGACCCGTGCGCGCTGCTCAAGGACGGCGACGCGGGCGGCCTGACCGGCACCCCGGCCAAGTCGGGGCAGGCCTGCGACTTCACGTTCGACTCGCTGACCGCGAAGCTGACGCTGGTGGAGGCGGCCTACGCGGACGAGTCCGGGAAGCTGCTGTCCGACGGCGGCTACGGCGGGGTGGTCGCGGGCGGGCCGGGCGAGAGCAACAACCGTCCGCTCAGCACCAGGTGCAAGGACTCCGCCGGTGTGGTGACCTGCGACGCCGTCCTGGAGGTGCGGGAACGGCAGCTCGTCACGTTCCAGGTGGTCCAGCGCGGCAAGGACCGCAACGAGGTCGGCCACGCCGTCCAGGCTCTCGCCGCGAAGGCGTTCGAAAGGCTCCCGAAGTGAAGCGCTTGCTGTCGTTGCTGCTCCTGGTCGCGGGCTGCACCGCCACTCCCGTGGCGAGCGCGCCCACGACCACAACGACAACGACGACCACCGAGACGACGGTCGTGACGACCTCGCCGCGCATCGACACGCCGAAGAAGCTCCCGGCCGACCCGTGTCAGCTGCTGACCGCGGCGGACTTCGACGCGCCGCTGGCCGGCACGCCTGCGCCGGACCCCGCGATTCCGCGGTCCTGCGTGTTCCAGGAGGGCAAGACCGGTACCGACGCGGACATGTTCGTGGTGGTGGCGTACCTGGGCGCCTTCGAGAAGCCGGCGGACGCGGTGGGCGAGATGCTCATCGAGGGTCACTCGACGGCGATCTCGTTCGTCAGCAAGCCCGGAACCATGCAGGCCGTGCACACCGTCGCCGTCAACGCGACCGAGTCCTACCTGATCATCGTGGACCTGCCGAAGGCCAACTCCTCGCAGGTCTCGCAGATCGGGCTCGGCAAGGCGCAGCAGGCGTTCAGGCGGCTCGTCACACCCTGACGCGCTGTCTCGTCCACTGGTCATGAAGGTATTCGTGATCGGTGCGTCGGGTGTTCTCGGACGGGAAGCGGTGCCGCAGCTGCAGGCGGCGGGGCACGAGGTCGGGGTGCTGGACCGGCACACGACCTCGCTGTTCGACGCGGACCAGCTGGCGGCGGCGATGACGGGCTACGACGCCGTCATCAACCTCGCCACCCGCATCCCGCTGTCCGCGAAGGCCGTCCTGGCCAGCGCGTGGGCGGACAACGACCGCATCCGCACCGAGGGCAGCGCGGCGCTGGTCGAGGCGGCGCGCAAGGCCGGTGTCGGCCGGATCGTGCAGGAGGGCATCTCGTTCGTCTACGCGGACGGCGGTGACCGCGAGCTCGACGAGAACGCGCCGCTGAAGCCCGTCGGGCACATCGCCAGCTCGGTGACCGCGCAGGAGAACGTGCTCCGGCACCCCGGCGGCGTCTTCCTGCGCTACGGCCTGCTGATCGGCGGCCAGGCGCAGTCGCCGCCGGTGCTGGTCGGCGACGGCTGGATGTCGGTCGTGCACCCCGCGGACGCGGCGGCGGCAGCGATCGCGGCACTCGACGCGCCCGCCGGGATCTACAACGTCGGCACGGCGATCGAGAAGCGCGCCGCCGGGATCACCCGTGTCCCGAAGTTCTTCGGGAAGTTCACCGCGGCGTTCGAGGTCTTCGGCAGGTCGCAGCGGGTGGTGAGCACGAAGCTCACCGAGGCAACGGGCTGGCGGCCGCAGCGCTAACCCATGTGCGGATACCGGTGGTCCGTCGGCGGGACCAGGGTCTCCTTGATGGCACGCGGGCTCGTCCACCTCTGGAGGTTGTAGATCGAGCCCGCCTTGTCGTTGGTCCCGGAGCCGCGCGACCCGCCGAACGGCTGCTGCCCCACCACCGCGCCGGTCGGCTTGTCGTTGACGTAGAAGTTCCCCGCCGCGAACCGCAAGGCGCGATGAGCCTGTTCCACGGCAACGCGGTCACGGGCGAACACGGCACCGGTGAGCGCGTACGGCGTGGACGTGTCGATGGTCTCCATCATCTTCGGGAAGTCCGCGTCGTCGTAGACGTGCACGGCGAGGATGGGTCCGAAGTACTCGGTCGTGAAGATGTCGTGGTGCGGGTCGGTGCCGAGCAGCACGGTCGGGTCGACGAAGTAGCCCGTCGAGTCGTCGCACGTGCCGCCCGCCAGCACCTCGACCGAAGTGGACGCGGACGCCATCAGCAGCGCTTCCTTGTGCTTCGCGTACGCGCGTGCGTCGATCACGGCGCCACCGAACGCCGACAGGTCCGTGACATCGCCGTAGGACAACGACTTCGTGACGTCGAGCAGCTGCTCGCGCACCCCGCCCTCCCACAACGACCTGGCGACGTACGCGCGGGATGCCGCCGAGCACTTCTGGCCCTGGTACTCGAAAGCACCGCGCACCAGACCCGTCACGAGCGCTCTCGGGTCAGCGGAAGCGTGTGCCAGCACGAAGTCCTTGCCGCCGGTCTCGCCGACGACGCGCGGGTAGGCGCGGTAGTTGTCGAGGTTGCCCGCCATGGTCTGCCACAACGTCTTGAACGTGCGCGTGGAGCCGGTGAAGTGCAGGCCCGCGAAGAACCTGTCCCGCAACGCGACCTGGCTCAGCGCCTGCCCGTCACCGGTCACCAGGTTGATCACGCCCGGCGGCAGGCCGGCCTCCTCGAGCAACCGCATCGTGAAGTGCGCGGCCAGCTGCTGCGTCGGCGACGGCTTCCACAGCACGGTGTTGCCCATCAGCGCGGGCGCGAGCGGCAGGTTGCCGGCGATGGCGGTGAAGTTGAACGGCGTGATCGCCACGACGAACCCGTCGAGCGGCCGGTGGTCCATCCGGTTCCACACGCCCGGCGACGACGCGGGCTGCTCTTCGAGGATGCGGCGGCCGAAGTGGACGTTGTAGCGCAGGAAGTCGATGAGCTCGCACGCCGCGTCGATCTCGGCCTGCTGCACGGACTTCGACTGGCCGAGGATCGTGGCGGCGTTGAGCGTGTCGCGCCACGGTCCGGCGAGCAGTTCGGCGGCGCGCAGCAGCACGGCGGCGCGTTCGTCGTACGGCAGCTCCTGCCAGCCCGGGGCGGCGTGCTGGGCGGCGCGCATGGCGTCGGCGACGTCGGAGTTCGTCGCGTGGGCCGTGACGCCGAGGACGTGCCTGTGGTCGTGCGGCTGAACGACGTTCATGCGTTCACCGCCACCCATGCGCTGCTGACCGCCGATGGTCATCGTCAGCTCGTGCGTGACGCCTTCGAGTTCATCGATGCGTGCCTTCAGACTGGACCGTTCGGCGCTGCCGGGTGCGTAGGTGCGCACGGGCTCGTTGACCGGTTCGGGTGCAGACGTGACTGCGTCCATTCCCCCATCGTGGCACGCGGTAGTAGGGTCCGTCGGGTGGCGCGGGTGACAGGCATCGGCGGGGTTTTCCTGCGTTCTAGAGACCCTGTGCGGTTGGCCGCCTGGTATCGCGACAACCTGGGCGTGCCGATGAGCGAGAAGGGCACCGTCACCTTCCACTGGCTCGACACGGCGACGAACGACCACCCCGGCACGACGACGATGGCGTTGTTCGCCCAGGACACCGAGTACATCGGCGAACCCCATCAGCGCACGATGCTGAACCTGCGGGTGGACGACCTGTCGTCGCTGATGGCGAAGCTGAAGGCGCGCGGTGTCGAGGTGCTGCCCGAGACCGAGGACTCCGAGTTCGGCCTGTTCGGCTGGTGCGTCGACCCCGAGGGCAACCGCATCGAGCTGTGGGAGCCGGCGGAAGGCATGTGATGCTCGACGAGGCCGTCAAGGCGTTGCGGGAGTGGCAGAGCGACGACTCGCCGTTCCAGCTGCATCCGGGAGATGTGGGCTGGTACTGGCGTTTCGGTCTTGAGGCGACCGCGGAGGCGGTGCGCACGTGGAGCGTGGACGGGCGGATCGCCGCCGTCGGCCTGCTGGACGGCGCCGACCTGCTGCGGTTCACGATCGCGCCGGACCTGAGGCAGGACTCCGAGCTGGCGGCGCGGCTGGCGGACGACATCTGCACTCCGGAGCGCGGCGTTCTTCCCTCCGGAACCGTCTACGTGGAATCACCGCGTGGGACGCGGTTCCAGGAGGTGCTGTTCGCGCGCGGGTGGCAGTCGGACGAGCCGTGGACGCCGTTGCGCCGTGACCTCTCGGTCGAGGTCGAGGATCCGGGTGTGCGGGTCGAGGTGATCGAGGCCGATCGGGCTTCGGTGCACGCCGACGTGATCAGGGCGTCCTTCGAGAAGTCGACGTTCAACTCTGAGCGTTGGCACGCCATGGCTTCCGGAGTGCCGTTCGCGGACGCCCGGTGCCTGGTGGCGTTCGACGGTGCCGCTCCTGCCGCCGCGATCACCGTGTGGTCAGCCGGTGCGGGCCGGCCTGGCGTGATCGAACCGATGGGCGTGCACCACGACCATCGGGGCAAGGGGTTCGGGCGCGCGATCACCGTGGCCGCCGCGTCCGCGTTGCGGTCGCTGGGGTCGTCGAGCGCGATCGTGTGCACGCCTTCGTCGAACGTCGGCGCGGTCGCCACCTATCGGGCAGCGGGGTTCACCGCGCTGCCCGAGGTGCACGACCAGCGGCGTGACTAGGTACGGCTAGAGCAGCTCCAGCACGAACGGGAGCTCCTGCGCCGCGTACCAGGCCAGTTCGTGGTCCTCGGCGCTGCCCAGGGTGAACTCGGCGTCCGGGTCGCCCATGTCCGCCGCGTCCACGACCTCGACGGCCGCGCGCACGTCCTGCTCGGCCTCGGCCGTGTCCAGGTGCACCGACGCGACGTCCTTGAGCGTGAACGAGCCGCCGACCTTCACGACCGAGAAGTCGAGGTCCGGGCGCAACGTCACGTCGTCCATGTCGACCGCGAGCACCGCGCGCCGGGGCTCGGCCTTCTCGTCGGCCGCGAGCAGCCGCAGGGAGGCCCGTGCGGCGTCGAGCATCGCCGCGTACTCCAGCTCCTCGGTGTCGCCGGCCGCGTACGACTCGCGCAACGCCGGCGTCAGCGCGAACGCCGTGCCGGTCACCGGGGCCAGTTCGCCGCTGTCGACGAACGTGCGCAGCATCGGCACCGTGGCCGGGATGTAGACCCTCATGCGCTCGCCGTCCCCATCAGTTCCTCCACCGACTCCTCGACCATGGTCGCGAGAACGTCCACATCGGACATGGCGTCGCGGTCGCCGTTCAGCCCGAAGTACACACCGCCGTCGTACGACGTCACCCCGATGGCCAGCGCCTGGTTCTTGGCTAGCGGGACGACCGGGAAGATCTCGGTCATTCTCGCGCCTGCCGCGTACAGGGGCACCTGCGGGCCGGGAACATTCGTGACGATCACGTTGAACAGCCGGCGACTGAACGAGCTGGCGGCGCGGGCGCCCAGCGCGTGCAGCGTCGGCGGGGCGAAGCCGGAGACCTTCACCAGCGCGTCGGCGGCGACGGACTGGCCGGACTCCTGGTGGGCGCGCATCGCGTGGCTGACGTGGTGCAGCCGCACGACCGGGTTCGGTTCGCCGACGGGCAGGTCGACCAGGTAGGCGCTCACGTTGTTGCCGGAGTCCGGGTCGGCCTCGCGGACGCTCAGCGGGGCCATCGCACGGATCGTGGTGCTGCCGGTGACGTTCTCGCCCCGGCTGAGCAGCCAGTTCCGCAGCGCCCCGCTCAGCGCCGCCAGGACCACGTCGTTGACCGTGCCGCCGTGCGCCTTGCGGATGGCGCGCAGGTCGTCGAGCTGGGCGCGCGCCACGGCGAACCGGCGCTGCGGCGAGGTGATGCGCACGTTCAGCGGCGTGCCGGGGGCGGGCGTGGCGGCGGTCCGGACGGCCTGGGCGAGGATGCCGAACGCGTTGAAGACCTTCTCGACGGTGTTGACGGTGTCGAGGACGGCGCTGCGGGCGTTCTCCACGAGCTCGCCCGGCCGTTGCACGATGTCGGTGACGGCGTCGGCCACGAGCTGGAGCCCGCCCGGCTCCGGCTGCGGCATCCAGAGGTTCTCGACGTTGGTGCGCGGCGTCGGCGAGACGTCCAGCATGACCTGGCCGATCTCCAGCGACGCGATGCCGTCGATCATGGCCTGGTGGGTCTTGGTGATGACCGCCGTCTGGTTCTGCTCCAGGCCCTCGACCAGGTAGATCTCCCACAGCGGACGGCTGTGGTCGAGCGGGCGGGACATCAGCCGCGCGACGAGGTCGTGCAGCTGGGTGTCGTTGCCCGGCTTCGGGAGGGCGGAGCGGCGCACGTGGTAGGTGACGTCGAAGTCCGGGTCGTCGACCCAGACCGGGCGCGCGATGCGGCCGGGGACGTGCACGACCTTCTGGCGGTAGCGCGGCACGAGGCTCAGGCGCTGTTCGATGAGGTCGACGAGCTTGTCGTAGTCGAAGCCCGCCTTGGGCCTGCGGAAGACGGCCACGCCACCGACGTGCATAGGCGTCGTGGAGCCCTCCATGTACAAGAACGAGGCGTCCAGCGCTGACAGTCGGTCCGGCATGCGGCCCAGCCTAGTGCGGTTCGCGGTCCATCAACTTCTGCAGCACGGCGCGTTCGCGCGGATCGCGGTCGTGCCGCTGCAGCCGGATGCGCGCGGCCTCCGGAATCGCGTCCTTCGCCTTCGGGTCCACGTTGGCCATGAACGACCTGAGGAACCGCCAGCGCGTCAGCTTCATGACCGGCGCCAGGTGGGCGACGGTGAGCGAGACCCAGCTGAGCGCGACGTCGAGCCTGCGGTCACCCTTCGTGGCGCTGGCCCAGTCGAGGACCACCGGTCCCTCCGGGCCCAGCACGACGTTGCCGGGGTGCAGGTCGAGGTGCAGCAGGTCGCCTTCGCCGTCGAGGAAGTCGGGCGCGGCGACGACGTCGAGGCGGTGGTGCAGGTCGGCGAGCTCGGCGCCGAGACTCGCGGCGAGCCACGGCTTGCGGCCGATCTCCTCGGACATCCGCGGGCCGGGCACGTACTGCATGACGAGTTCGGTCTCGGTGGCCTCGTACACCCGCGGCACGGGGATGCCGTGACCGCTCAGGTAGATCATCATCTCGGCCTCGCGCCGCAGGTCACGGCCGGTGCGGGTGCGCTTGACCAGCAAGCCGTCGGACCGGATGAACACGTCCGAGTCCTGACCGCTCGCGAGATGTTGACGTTGCGCGACACTGCGCATACCTGCCGTCATGTGACGATCATCATCGATATGATCCGAAACACAAGGGCCGAACGGCTCTAGTGCGGCTCTTCACCCGTTTGAGCTCGCTGTGCCTGCTTCTGGCACTCTCTTCCGGTGGAGATCTCGCCCAAGGACCGCTTCGTCACCGTCTACGGCCGCAAGCCAGTGCTGGAAGCGCTGGACGACCCGGCGTTGTCGGTCGACAAGGTGGTGCTCGCCGACACGGCCCGCGGCCCCGCCGCCCGCGAGATCCTCGACGCGGCTCGGGGGCGCGGAGTTCAGGTGCAGCGCGCGACCGCCCAGCGGGTGAAGGTGCTGGCGGGCAACGGCAAGCAGGACCAGGGCGTGCTGGCCGACGTCGTCGCCCCGCGCATGAAGCCGCTGGCGCTGGCGCTGGAGGAGGGCGGGCTGCGATCCGTTCTCGTGCTGGACGGCATCACCACCCCCGCGAACGTGGGCATGATCCTGCGCACCGCGACCGCCGCGGGCATCGACGGCATCGTCGTCCCCCGCCGAGGCGTCGCCTCGATCGACCCGCTCGTGGTGAAGGCCTCCGCCGGAGTGGCTTTCCGAGCGCCAGTGCTGCGCTGCGGCACCTCGGCG
Organism: Lentzea sp. NPDC058450; assembly: GCF_042721395.1. Classification (NCBI taxonomy): domain Bacteria; kingdom Bacillati; phylum Actinomycetota; class Actinomycetes; order Pseudonocardiales; family Pseudonocardiaceae; genus Lentzea; species Lentzea sp. NPDC058450. The sequence goes on along the minus strand of NZ_JBHXLO010000029.1, from coordinate 31,190 downwards.
GAGGCCTCGGCTTTGTTGCAGGCGTCCGGTTTCCCGCTTTACGCGTTGGATTCCCACGCGTCCGACACGATTTATTCCGCCACTTTCGGCTCACGTGTCGCTTTCGTGCTCGGCGGTGAAACGTCCGGAATCACCGACGACGTGGCTCAGCACATCACATCACGACTGACGATTCCGATGGCGGCAGGCGTGGAATCCCTGAACGTGGCCTCGGCGGCAGCCGTGCTCTGCTTCGAACTGGTGCGCCGAGCCCAGCACTAGAGCCAGTCGATGTGGTACCCGTTCACCCGCGGGTACCCCAGCAACGAGGCGCAGGAGGCCACCGACGGCTCGCCCCTGACCCGCCCGACCGTCCCGTACTGGTCCCAGACCCCCAGGCCGTTCGTGCAGTGGGCCACGGCCCTGAACCGCCCGGGCCGGCCGTCGTCGCAGTAGACCTCGACAGTCCGCCCGTCCCGCAGATAATCCTCGTAGCAACCGCGTTCTTGCGCCTGCGCGGGTGATGCAATTGCCGTGGCTGCAATGGCGACTGCAACACAAGCGACAATTCTTCGCATTTTCTCCCCTATGCAATCCGACTGCTGACCAAAAAGACGCTAGCCGCTGTCGTTTTAAGGGGCAATGACGCCGCAGGGTGAACCCTCAATCGCGGAGTGCGATCGCTAGCAGGATTTCCAACTCCTCAAGGGTGGACCGTGTCGACCGATGGTGGACGCCGACCATGCCGGCCTCGGCCGCTCCCCTCACGTTGACCGCGAGGTCGTCGACGAACACGCACTGGTGCGTCGGGAGGTCCAGCTTGCGTGCCGTGAGCTCGTAGATGGCCGTGTCCGGCTTGGCCAGCCCGACCTCGCCCGAGATGACGGTGACGTCCAGGAGTGTCGTGAGTTGCGTCGGCGGGTGCCACCAGCCGTCCGCGTTGGACAGCAGGGCTGTCTTGAGGCCCTGCTGCCTGGCCTTCCTGAGGGCGGTAAGCAGGGGCGGTTCGTGCGGGTTGTCCTCGCCGGGGTCGGTGAGGACGCCGCCGTAGTCGAGCACCAGGGCTTTGAGCACGGTTCGGACGGTACCCACACTTTCGGGTGTTCGGCGTCCTGATGTGGTCTGTGGTTCGCCTGGTTCGGCATGCCCCCAGGTATTCGTCGCCTCGCTCCGTATGAACCGCCCGTTGGTGGTGCTCCCTTTGTGCCGTTGCCTCGGCCCCGGCCTGTCTGGGTTCCGCTGCCGGTGCCTGTGCCGCCCGCTTTGGATGCTGCTCGGTTGGTCTCCGTGGTGTTGGAGGTGTTGGACGGGCGGCGGGTGGTTCGGTTGTTGCGGGAGGTTTGTGTTCCGGTCCTCGCTGGGCGGTTGGGGCTGTTGGTGCGGGCTTCGTCCACGCGGATGGTTCGGCCGCCTCGGGTTTGTCATCCCTCCCGGTTCGTTGGGGAGATCTCGGTGACTGTTCGGCGGGGTGGGCGGGTTTTGGCTGTGGCCGCTCGGGTGGAGCATCGGGGTGGGCGGTGGTGGTTCACGTCGTTCACGGTGCTGGAGTGAGGTGGTTGCGTTGGGGTGCAAAGACAACTGCGGACGGGCGTGGTCGAGTCATCGCCGCTTCGCGTCGATAGAGATTGGGGCTTGACTTCGGGGCCCTTGCGAGGCGCTGATCGGCCGGAAAAGGCCGGGCTGAAAAGCGCCCGGCCGATCCGCGAGGGGTAGCACCTCGCACCCAAAGTCAAGCCCCGATCTCTTCGCGTGCGTGGCTGAGTTGGGTCTGTACGTCACCACACCGCTTTGACGATCTGCAGCGCTCATACGGGCTCGCCTTCGGCTTCGCGTGCCTCGGCGGCGCGCTGCCTGTCCGCCCTTCACCCCCTGCCCCGCCTCACCCACCTCCCTGCCTTGCCCGTGTCGCTCTGCCCGTCTCGCCCCGCCTCGCCTGCCCCGCCCCGCCCCGCCCTGCCCCGTCCCGTCTCGCCCTGCCCCGTCCCGTCTCGCCCTGCCCCGTCCCGTCTCGCCCTGCCCCGTCTCGCCCTGCCCCGTCTCGCCCTGCCCTCCCTGTGCCCGGCCCCTCCCCTCACACCACCTCTGCCGCCCTCCCCCAAATGCCGCGTGGGCCGCGTCCCTGAGGAACGCGGCCCACGCGGTGGTCGTGCGGTGGTGTTGGCTAGCGGGTCTTGCGCTGGTTCTTGGCTGCCTGGCGGGCTGCCTCGCGGCGCTCCTTGCGGGTGCCGCCCTGCTGGCCCTGGGCGCCGCCGCCCGACTCGCCGTGCTCTTCCACGCCGCCGTCTTCTGCCGGGCCGCTGTAGCTCAGGTTCTGCTGGCCGGGGCCGCCCAGGCCCTTGCCGCGCAGGGCCGGCGGGATGGCGTTGCCGCTGGCCAGCTGGGCCATGGCCGGGCCCGCGGGGGCTTGCGCCTGCTGCTGGGCCTGCTGCTGGGCTGCTGCTGCCGCTCGAGCCCTGGCTCGTGCGCCGCCTCCGCCGCCGTTGCCCGAGACCTGCGGGAGGGCCTGCGGGGTGGCTGCGAGGGTGACCGGGACCTCGGGCTCTGCGGGCTGTTCGGGCTCTGCTGCCTCTACCTGGAGGTTGAAGAGGAAGCCGACCGTTTCCTCGCGCAGGGCGTCGAGCATCGCGTTGAACATCTCGAAGCCCTCGCGCTGGTACTCGATGAGGGGGTCGCGCTGCGCCATCGCGCGCAGGCCGATGCCCTCCTTCAAGTAGTCCATTTCGTACAGGTGCTCGCGCCACTTGCGGTCGAGCACCGACAGGAGGACTCGGCGTTCCAGTTCGCGGGTGGCGCCTTCGCCCACCCGGCCGTCGATGTCCGTCTCGCGGGCGCGGTAGGCGTCCATCGCGTCCTTGACGAGGGCGTCGCGGAGGAACTCCCTGGTGACGTCCTCATCGGACTCGAGGAGCTCGTCCGCGTTGACCGAGACCGGGTAGAGGGTCTTGAGGGCGGTCCAGAGCTTCTCGAAGTCCCAGTCCTCGGCGTAGCCGTCGGACGTGGCGCCGTGGACGTACTCCTCCACGACGGACTCGATCATGTGGTCGACCTGCTCCTGCAGGTCCTCGCCCGCGAGGACGCGGTGGCGCTCGGCGTAGATGACCGTGCGCTGGCGGTTCATGACCTCGTCGTACTTGAGGACGTTCTTGCGGATCTCGAAGTTCTGCTGCTCGACCTGGGTCTGCGCGCTGCGGATGGCGCGGGTGACCATCTTGTGCTCGATCGGCTGGTCGTCCGGCACGTTGAGGCGGTTCATGACCATCTCGACCATGGCGGCGTTGAAGCGGCGCATCAGCTCGTCCTGCAGGGACAGGTAGAAGCGCGACTCGCCCGGGTCGCCCTGACGGCCGGTGCGGCCGCGGAGCTGGTTGTCGATGCGGCGCGACTCGTGGCGCTCGGTGCCGAGGACGTAGAGACCGCCGGCCTCACGCACCTCGTCGGCCTCGGCCTTGCCCTGGGTCGTCAGTTCCTCGACGACCTTCGCCCACTCGGCCTCGTACTCGTCCGGGGTCGTCACCGGGTCGAGGCCGCGGTCGCGGAGCTCGTGGTCGGCGATGATGTCCGGGTTGCCGCCCAGCACGATGTCGGTACCGCGGCCGGCCATGTTCGTCGCGACGGTGACGGCGCCCTTGCGGCCCGCCTTCGCGATGATCAGCGCCTCGCGGTCGTGGTGCTTCGCGTTCAGGACCTCGTGCGGGATTCCCTTGCGCACCAACAGCTTCGACAGGTACTCGGAACGCTCGACGCTCGTCGTGCCGATCAGGACCGGCTGGCCTGCCTCGTGCTTCTCGGCGATGTCCTCGGCGACGGCCTCGAACTTCGCCTCCTCCGTCTTGTAGACGAGGTCGGGCTGGTCGGTGCGCTGCGGCGGGCGGTTCGTCGGGATCGGGACGACGCCCAGCTTGTAGGTCTGCTGGAACTCGGCCGCCTCGGTCTCGGCGGTACCGGTCATGCCGCCGAGCTTCTCGTACAGGCGGAAGTAGTTCTGCAGGGTGATCGTGGCGAGCGTCTGGTTCTCCGCCTTGATCTCCACGCCCTCCTTGGCCTCGATGGCCTGGTGCATGCCCTCGTTGTAGCGACGACCGGAGAGCACACGACCCGTGAACTCGTCGACGATCATCACTTCGCCGTTGCGGAGGATGTAGTCCTTGTCGCGGTTGTAGAGCTCCTTCGCCTTGAGGGCGTTGTTCAGGTAGCCCACCAACGGCGTGTTGGCCGCCTCGTACAGGTTGTCGATGCCGAGCTGGTCCTCGATGAACTCCACACCGAGCTCGGTGACGGCGACCGTGCGCTTCTTCTCGTCGTACTGGTAGTGGTACGACTTCGACTTCTCCTCGATGACCTCGATGCGGTCCTTCTGGGAGAGCTGGGTGACGTCGATGCCACGCATGCGCGGGGCGAGGCGCGCGAACTCCGTGTACCAGCGAGCGGACTGCTCAGCCGGGCCGGAGATGATCAGCGGGGTGCGGGCCTCGTCGATCAGGATCGAGTCGACCTCGTCGACGATCGCGAAGTAGTGGCCGCGCTGCACGCACTCGTCCAGGCTCCACGCCATGTTGTCGCGCAGGTAGTCGAAGCCGAACTCGTTGTTCGTGCCGTAGGTGACGTCCGAGTTGTAGGACACGCGGCGCTGGTCCGGCGTCATCTCGGAGAGGATCGCGCCGACCGTGAGGCCGAGGAAGCGGTGCACGCGGCCCATCCAGTCCGCGTCGCGCTTGGCCAGGTAGTCGTTCGTGGTGATGACGTGGACGCCCTTGCCGGCGATCGCGTTGAGGTAGACGGGCATGACCGAGGTCAGCGTCTTGCCCTCACCGGTGCGCATTTCGGAGATCTGACCCAGGTGGAGCGCCGCTCCACCCATCATCTGCACGTCGTAGGGCCTCTGACCCAGGGTGCGCTTCGCGGCCTCACGGGCCACGGCGAACGCCTCGGGGAGCAGTTCGTCGAGCGTCTCGCCCTCGGCGTAGCGCTTCTTGAACTCCTCGGTCTTGCCGCGCAACTCGGCGTCGGAGAGGTCCACCACCTCGTCTTCCAGGTGGTTGATGTGCTGTGCGATGTTGCGGAGGCGCTTGAGCATCTTGCCCTCGCCGGAGCGGAGCAGTCGGGACAGCACCATCTGGATAGACCTCATCACCTGTATCGCGGCGCGCCCACGTCGGACGCCTTTCCCCTGCCCATCGTAGGCAAGTCGCCAAGATGTGTGCACGGACACAGGCGGATTGCCACGCCCGACCTGGAATCCGCAGGTCAGGTGCTGTTTCCGGGATCTTCCCGAACCCACCTGTCGCCGGTGCCCCCACCTCGGCTACTGATGTGGTGAACGCATGAGGACCGCGTAAAGGTTCCTGGTCCGGCGGATTTCACCTTGACGGTGAACGTCACGGCGCGGGAAGCGGCCGAGTGGCGGTAGACGACGTGCGCTCACGTGCGCGTGCGACCGCGTACGTGACCTGGACAGACGCGCGCCGCCGCCCCGCACGCGAGGGGTGCGGGGCGGCGGCGGTCGAAGGAACGAGGGTCCGTGCGGGTCAGGCCAGCCTGATCACGCCGTAGTCGAATCCCTTCCGGCGGTAGACGACACTCGGGCGCCCGCATTCGGTGTCGGCGAACAGGTAGAAGTCGTGTCCGACCAGTTCCATCTCGTAGAGGGCCTGGTCGACGGTCATCGGTTTGGCGGCGTGCTCCTTTTCGCGTACGACGCGTCCGGGCAACTTGTCTTCGAGGCCGTCGTCCCAACGCTGCGCGGGCACTTCCGCCATGCCCTCGTAGTCGGCCTCGGGTGCGTCGAGCACCGCGGTCTTGGCGCGGCGCGACGTCATTGCTTCGCCTGCGGACATCTCACCGAGTCCGCTTGTCGCTTCGGCCACCGAGATCGGGGCGCGGGCCCCGTGGTGGACGCGCCTGCGGTCGTGTGACCGACGCAGACGGTTCTCGAGCTTCGCGACCGCAGAATCGAGCGCGGCGTAGAAGTCACCCGCGCAGGCTTCGGAACGGACCACGGGTCCACGTCCCTTGCCGGTGATTTCGACCCGCTGGCAGTTCTTCGACTGGCGGCGGTTCGGTTCGTGGAAAAGTTCCACGTCGAAGCGGATGACCTTGCGGTCGTAGCGCTCAAGCCGGGCCAGCTTTTCGGCGACGTGAACCCTGTAGTGATCGGGCACCTCGACGTTGCGGCCCTTAACGACGATGTCCATACACGACCTCCCTCGCTTTGCTGCGAGCTATGGCTGGACTGCTTTAAAAGCGCCGTGGCGATCTTGGATCGCAGATGTGTCGCAGAGGGTCGTCTCCCTCAGCTCTCACGGCGCCAGGATCATGGGCTGTTCGCCTCCTCCCCGCGGGCCGGGAACGCTGATAGCGGTGCACGTTAGCTTGGGATTCACCGTCGCGTAAGCCCCCTTGACGGGGGAACGGCGAGAATTTTCGGTGACTACGCAGTGCGACGACAGCCTGTCGTCACTCACTTCCCGAGCGTGCTCCGAACCAAACCCCACAGCACCTCGCTCACCCGAACGGCGCACGTTCGTGGCTGCACTCGACGGCAGTCTCGCTGCGTCGAACGGCTCCCGTTGCGCCCTCATACCCAGCCAACGGGCGACCCCCTCGTCATGTTCCCGAAACCTGGAAGAGATCGATTCCGAACCACTTCCCGGACGCCTGACGCACTTCTTCCGGGGCCTTCGAGCGGCCCGGATGCCCGATCACGGGCCTGTCACGCCCGGCTGAACGGCGGATTTCGCCCAATGACGGACAAGGGTGTCGATCACCACGCATGCCGACCATAGGGGCCATTCAATGAATAACCGCTGGTCAGCTCCATACGTGAATAATCGTTAACTTGAGGCGCTTGCGAGTCGTCGTCAGGCGGGCGGCGCGGACAGGCGCCCGGCGCGGCGGGCGAGGCTTGATCGACCGCCGCGATGTGCGGACTGATCGGTTCCGAAACACCGTCTCAACAGACGATGGGACAAACGGGTCGAAACGAGTTACAAGATCTTGGGACGTCGTCACAGAACTCTTGCCGAGCAGGGGATTTCTCGCCGCGCGCCAGCGGCTGGAGATCGACAACGTCACCTCAACTTCACCCTTGTGGGCGGTGCCGAAAGACCCCGTCACGAGTCCTCTCGGGGCGGTCGCCGCCGTCCACCCCGATTTTCTGTCAGACCTCGCCGCCATCCTGAATCCATGACAGCACTCGACCTCCTCGTCCCCGCCCGCTGCGCCGGCTGCGGCCGCCCGGGAACTCCCTGCTGCGCCAGGTGCCTCGCCACCTTCGGCCCGCCGCTACGCCTCCAGGTGCCAGGCGTGGCGCCGCCTGTGTGGACACTGGCGTCCTACGCGGGCGCCGCCCGCGAACTGGTGCTCGCCTTCAAGGAACGCGGCGCCCACGCGCTGGCGGCCTGGTTCGGCGCCCTCGTGGCGGCCGCACTGGTCGCGGTCGGCCCTCCACCTTGGACTCTCGTGCCCGCGCCCTCCCGCCGCAGTGCCGCGCGGGACCGCGGGGGCGACCACGTGCTGCGGATCGCGCGGGAGGTGGAGGTGGCCGCGGTGGCGCCGGTGCTGCGGCTGGCGGCCGGGGTGGCCGACTCGGTGGGGCTGGGGCCGGGAGCGCGGCGACGGAACCTGGAGGGGCGGGTGGAGGTGCACGGGCCGGCGGAGGCCTTCGGGGCGGCGCGGGCGCGAGATTTGCCGGGAGCACGCGGGCCGGCGGAGGCCTTCGGGGTGGCGGAGGCGCGAGGGCCGGGGCCGCCGAGGGCCGGAGCGCGGCCTGGGATCGGCGCGGCCGGGACCACCGTGCTGCTGGACGACGTGGTCACGACCGGGGCGACGGCGGCGGCCTGCGTGCGGGCGTTGCGGGATGCCGGGGTGCGGACGCACGCCGTGCTGGTGCTGTTGTCAGCTCGGCCGCGCGGCCCTGGCGAATGAGGCTGCTGAGAAGGCCGTGCGGCGGGCAGGAGGGCCGTGCAGCGGGGCAGGAAGGCTGCGCGGTGGGCAGGAAGGCGACCGTCGGGAAGCCGGCGCGGTGGGCACAGGCGGCGCGTCAGCCCGACAAGCCCGCAGCCCCACAGCCCGCAACCCCGCAGCCCCACAACCCGCAGCCCGCAACCCGCGGTCCGCAGCCCCACAACCCGCAATCCGCAGCCCACAGCCCCACGACCCGCAGTCCGCAGCCCCACAACCCGCAGTCCACAACCCGCAGTCCACAACCCGCAGTCCGCAGTCCGCAGTCCGCAGTCCGCGGCCCGCACCCCCCAGTCCGCAGTCCGCAGTCCGCGGTCCGCAGTCCGCAGTCCGCAGTCCGCAGTCCGCAGTCCGCGAGCTTCAGCTTGCGAGCGTCGCAACTCGCCAACCCGTTCGGCGTGCGAGCCCGACGGCGGGCAAGCCGCACGTTCCGCGAAACCATCCGGCGCGCGGGCCGGGGCGTCGTGCACACCCACGCTCCCCGCCTCGCCCGCGCTCGAACCCCGCGGGCCTTCGGGCACGGCCGCCGGTCGCGCCGGTCAGCCCGGGTAGAAGACCGAGGTGCCCGGCGGGACGCGGAACGCGCTCGACTTCCACACGTCCGTGATGTCCGAGGCCGACCACAGGCCAGAAGGGTCGATCACCTGCACCTGGCGGGCCGGTGCGGCCGCCACCGAGCCCACCGGGACGGTCAGGTTGGACTGGCTGTAGCGGTCCAGCTTGTAGCCGTCCGTGTAGACCTTGCTCACCGGCCACGAAGGGAGGTTGGTGGAGACCGCCAGGACGTCCTGGGAGAGCCAGTCGATGGACTGGACGGCTGAGCCCAGGATCGTCGGCTGGAGTTGCCTCGGGACGCGGAGGGCCACGTCCTGGTTGTTGCGGACCACTGAGGCGACGTAGAGCTTGCCGGCGATCACCATGGCCGCTCTGGTGCCGTCTCGGGAGAGGCGGAGTTCGCTGATCGGGCCGAACCGCTCGAGGTCGGTGGTGTTGACGCTCTTGGCGGTCCAGCTGCCGTTGTCGGAACGGGTCACGCGCGCCACCGAGGTGCCGTTGACGGCGGTCCAGACTTCGGCACCCGGTTCCTTGGGGCCGCTCGAGAGCTGCCAGGTCGGGCGGGTCAGGGTGGTGGCGCTCAGGTCCACTTCGGACAGGTCCTGTTCGAGCTCTCCGATGCGGAGCTTCATGGAGCTGCCGGAGCGGGAGACCACGGCCAGGCGGGAGCCGTCTAGGGACTGGGCTGCGGAGACCGCGTTGTAGGCGCCGGCGCCTGCCGGGCCCTTGATCGGGTTGCCGTCGGTCAGGGAGCGGACGGAGCCGTCGGCCACGAGCATGCCCTGGAGGTTGGAGTTCAGGGCGAGGAGGGCTTCGCCTGCGGTGGCGGAGACGTCGGACGGGCGGTAGTCGCGCTGGTCCGGAAGGATTTGCTGGCCGTCGACCAGCACTCGCACACGAGAGGAGGTGACGCCCGAGTACGACTTCACGACCTGCGCGACGATCTGCTTGCGCTTCTCCGGGGTCAGGTCCTTGCCGACGTTGGTGAGGTTGACCTCCAGGGCTCCGTCGTCGGATTCCTTGGTGTCGGAGAACTTGTCGGTGTCGGGGCCGAGGGCGCTGACGAGGGTGTCGCGCGTGGTGTCGCCGGGGCCTGCCAGCAGGAGTTCGGTGACTCGGGTCGGGATGCTCGTGGCCGGTGGGATCACGACGTAGCGCGGGTCCGGCACCAGGACGGTGAACTCCGGGTTGTAGAAGTAGAGCGTCACGCGGCGGTACGTGTTGTTGAAGACGTTCTGCGGCATGACGACGCCGGCGGGCGGTTGCGAGATGCGCCACTGGTTCTCGCTGTTGCGCTCGACCTTCACCGGCACCTCGTAGGTGCCGAACTGCGAGGTGAAGGCGTTGTCGCTGCCCAGGCGACCGACGTTCTTGCCTTGCAGGAGAACGGTCTGCGTCTTGTCCTGCGGTGCCGCCGAGGTCGGGACGGTGGAGAAGCCGGTCTCGATGACGGTCGGGTTCTTGGTGTCCCAGTTCTTGTTCGCCTCGGGCGTCAGGAACGCGCGGGCCGCCGCGTACTCGCCGTCCGGGTTCGCCGTGGCTTCGAGGAACTGGCGCACGAGCGTCAGCGGGTCGATGTTCGGCAACGGCTCGGGGGCCGCCGGCAGGTTGGACGCCTTGTTGTCCTTCGAGCCGATCGGTTTCGGCTGGGTGTTCGTGGGGATCGCGGCGCACCCGGTGAGCGTCACGAGCACGAGCAGCAGCAACGCGAGACGCTTCACCGCACTTCCTCCGAAACCTCGTCCGCCTTCGCAGCAGCCGCGGGGGTGCCGTCGACGGGCTCGGCGGGCTGCCAGGTGATCTCCTCCGGCCGCAGCTCGATCTCGCCCGGTTCCTCGTCGGGGAGCGGTTCCTCCACGACGGCAACGGGTTCGAGTTCGAGGGCCGGTGCCAGCGGCAGCGGGCTCTCGCGGAGCTCCTCGCCGTGGCGGCGGGGCAGGGTCAGGCGGAACACGGCGCCGTGGCCGGGTTCGCCCCACGCCTCGAGCCAGCCTCCGTGCAGGCGCGCGTCCTCCAGCGAGATCGAGAGGCCGAGGCCGGTGCCGCCGGTGCGGCGGTTGCGCGACGGGTCGGCGCGCCAGAAGCGGCTGAAAACCAGTTCCGCTTCGCCCTGGCGCAGGCCTACGCCGTGGTCCCGCACGGTGATGGCGACGGCGTCGTCGTTGCCGCGCATGGTGAGTTCGACGGGCTGGCCCTCGCCGTGGTCGATGGCGTTGGCGAGCAGGTTGCGCAGGATCCGTTCCACGCGGCGGGAGTCGAGCTCGGCGACGAGCTCGGAGTCCGGCAGGTCCAGCACCACCGGGGAGTTGGCCGAGGTCGAGATCGCGCGCACCGAGTCGTGGGCGCGGCGGGCGAGCACGCGGATGTCGACCTGGTCGGCGGTCAGCTCTTCGACACCGGCGTCCAGGCGCGAGATCTCCAGGAGGTCGCCCAGCAGCGACTCGAAGCGGTCGAGCTCGTCGACCAGCAGCTCGGTGGAGCGGGCGAGGCCGGCGGGGAACTGCTCGCGCGAGGCGTGCAGGACGTCCGCGGCCATGCGGACCGTCGTCAACGGCGTGCGCAGTTCGTGCGAGACGTCCGAGGTGAACCGGCGTTGCAGCTGGCCGAACTCCTCCAGCTGCTTGAACTGCGCCTGGATCGACTCGGCCATCTCGTTGAACGACTCGGCGAGACGGGCCACGTCGTCCTCGCCGACGACGTGCATTCGTTCGTGCAGCGTGCCGTCCGCGAATCTCTCCGCGACCTCGGCCGCCTGCCGGACGGGGCGAACGACCTGCCGCGTCACGAGATTGGCGATCAACGCCAGCAGGACCAGCAGGACGATGCCGCCGACCGCCAGCGTCGACTGCACGACCTCGGCCGTGCGCTGCTCGGCGGTGAGCGGGAAGATCAGGTAGAGCTGCATCGAGCGCGCGTACGTGCTGATCGGCAGGCCCACGACGAACAACGTGGTCGGCTGGCCGTCGCGCTGCACCGTGTGGATCTGGGTGCCGGAACCGCCGTCCTCGACCATCTCGCGCAGACCGCGCGGCACGTCGTCGAGCTTGCCCACCGACGGCACGCGCCCGCCACCGGCCGAGCTCTGGCCGTCGGCGAGAACCGGTTCGAACGCACCGGCGCCCGCCGTCGTGGCGTCCGTGCCGGTGCCGCCGACGGCGAGCTTGTTGATCGCGCTGGTGAACCGCGTCTGCACGCTGTCCGGACCGGGGTTCAGGCCGACGAGGTCGGACTGGATCAGGTTGCGCGAGGCCAGCGCCTGGCGCACGGCGGCCTCGTCCTTGGTGCTCAGCAGCTGGTTGGTGATCTGCATCTGCAGCACCATGCCCAGCACGAACACCACGGCGGACGAGAGCGCGAGCGTGGACACGACGACGCGCAGCTGGAGCGAACGACGCCAGAGGTCACCAAACGCGGCCCACCGCTTGCGCGCCTCCTCAACAAGGAACCGCGCCTGAGCGGCGACCGGCCGAACGAACTTCATACGCCACCTGTCACGGAGGGCCGGCCTTGTACCCGACACCGCGAACAGTCAACACCACCTCGGGGTGCTCCGGGTCACGTTCGACCTTCGAACGCAGCCGCTGCACGTGGACGTTCACCAGGCGGGTGTCGGCGGCGTGGCGGTAACCCCACACCTGCTCGAGCAGCACCTCGCGGGTGAACACCTGGCGCGGCTTGCGGGCCAGCGCGACGAGGAGGTCGAACTCCAGCGGCGTGAGCTGGATCGGCCTGCCCTCGCGCAGCACCTCGTGGCCGGGGACGTCGATCGTGAGGTCACCGATCTGCAGGACCTCGGACGGCTCGGCCTCGGTGCGCCGCAGGCGCGCCCGGATGCGGGCCACCAGCTCCTTGGGCTTGAACGGCTTGACGACGTAGTCGTCCGCACCGGACTCGAGGCCCAGCACCACGTCGACCGTGTCGCTCTTCGCGGTGAGCATCACGATCGGCACGCCCGACTCGGACCTGATCGCCTTGCAGACGTCGATGCCGTTCATGCCGGGCAGCATCAGGTCGAGCAGCACGAGGTCGGGCTTGAGCTCGCGCAGCGCGGGCAGGGCACGGGCACCGTCGGCGACCACCGCGGTGTCGAAGCCCTCCCCGCGCAACACGATCGTCAGCATCTCCGCCAGGGCGGGGTCGTCATCGACGACGAGCACGCGTGCCTTCATACCCAACATCGTCGCACTGACGGTCGGGAGTTCGCGCACCGCCCACGTTCCGTTGCCGCTGGTGGCGGTGTGCGCTCGTTCGGTCACCGGCCGGAACTGTCGTTCCACGTGCCCCACCTCACCCCGTTTGGCCTGTTCGTCGCCGGAGTAACCGCGCGCGGATCACCTTTCGTTACCAGGTGTTCTCACGCCGTGCGAACGGCGGCGGCCAACCAGATGCGCGCGTCTCCCACCTTGAGAGGGTCGGTGATCGCGGGCACGGCGCGGTCGTGCCGCGCGGCGAGATCGACCTGGTGCGTCACCGACGCGTCCCAGCCGTAGCCCTCCAGCCACCCGACCGGGTCCTCCACGTCGGACTGCCAGCGGGCGTCGAGCTGGTCGAACCGCTTGTGCACGGCCTTCATCTGCGGCAGGTCGCGGAACGCGCGGTTGACGTGTTCGAGCGCGAGCGTGCTGCCCTTCGCCGACAGCGCGCTCACCCAGTAGAGGATCTGCTCGCCCGCGTCCGGGGGCAGGAACATGAAGAGGCCCTCCAGCAACCACGCCGTGGGCCTCTTCGGGTCGAACCCCGCGCGGATCAGCGCTGTCGGCCAGTCCTCGCGCAGGTCGCACGGGACGGTCACGCGGTCGCAGACCGGTTCGGCGCGCAGGTCGTGCAGGGCGTCCTCCTTGAACTCGATCAATTCGGGCAGATCGAGCTCGAAGAGTGTTGTGCCCGGCGGCCAGTTCAGCCGGAACGCTCTTGTGTCGAGGCCCGCCGCCATGATCACGACCTGGGGCTGGGCGTTTTCCAGTAGCCGGTCGTCGAAATAGCGGGTGCGCAGGACGAAATGGTCGCCCGCGAGGTTCTTGACGCCGTTCAGGTCGCTCGCGGAGCCGGCGGCCTCCACGAGTCCTGCGGCCAGGGGGTCGTCGAAGAGGCGGTGGAGACGGCTTTGCTCATTGGCGCGGGCGGCAGCGATCAGCACCGCCGTACGGGCGACGCCAACCGGGGGGCGCTGCAATACACGCTTCAAATCGTGATCTCCCATATACTCACAGTGACTAACCCGACACACGATCGTGTCAATCGGTACGCACGTGAGCGACCACTCAAGGAGTGAAGAGTGGTTCCAGAAGCGAATGAAAGTTCACGTTTGACCGCCCGTCGACCACTTGCCACGGGGCCAGCCAGCCGATGTTCGCCAATCCGTCGTAAACGACCCCGCAACGTGCCTGAAGCGAGCCATCGGATTCATAAATGTCACGGGCCCTGGAATCGTCGGCCTGTTCGCGCTTGGCCGCCCGCTCGGCCGCGACCTCCACGGGCACGCGCAGCAGCAGGTGCAGATCGGGCACGGGCAGCCCGAAGCGCTCGATCTCCAGCTCGTGCACCCACCGCACGAACTCGCCGTGCTCGTCCTGGTGCAGCCGCGCGGCGCTGTACGCGGCACTCGACGCCACGTACCGGTCCAGCAGCACGACGTCGTGCTCCTCGAGGTCCTTGCGGATCTCGTCGGCCGCTCCCCTGCGGTCGAGCGCGTAGAGCACGGCCATCCCGTACACGGAGTCGCTGAGGTCGCCAAGCCGGCCGTACAGGCCGTCGCGGACCAGGTCAGCGTGCACGCTGATGCCGTACCGGGGGAACGCGTGGCTCGCCACGGTCCTGCCCTGCGAGACCAACGTCTCGGTCAGTCCGTTGGCGAGAGTGCGCTTCCCGGCACCGTCGAGGCCTTCGATCACTACGAGCTTTCCCACGGGAAAACCCTAACGGGAGGCGTCCCGGGACCGGTTCCGGCCACTCACACGGCCGCAGGAGGTCCCCCACACGGGCGAAATCCGATCTTTCGATCACTAGAACGAGTGACTACGGTGAACAGTCACACGGCGCGTGTGTGAAGGGTAGGTGCCGCGGTGGCCGCGGATTCCGGGCACGCCGGGTCGGTCGACGAACCGATCGGTACCCCGACCGGGGGTCTGCCGACCCCTCTCGCCGAGACGCTGCGCTACGGGCCTTTCCACCGCGCTCTGCGCGAGGCGATCGCCCACCGGGGCCTCTCGCTCGCCCGGCTGCGCGCACATCTCGAGCAACTGGGTGTCCAAGTGGGCCAGTCGACGCTCTCGTACTGGCAACGAGGTCTGCGTCATCCCGAGGTGCCGCGTGCCATCACGACCGTGCGCGCGCTGGAGACCGTGCTGCGACTGCCGCCGTCGTCCTTGTTGGACCTCATCGGCCCGCGCAACGCCAACACGTACGCACCGAGGCCCGTCGCGACCTGGCCGGAGCCCGCGCCGCTGCTCGCGACGTTCGACTCCGTACCGGAGGCCGCGCGGGGCAACGCCGACCTCGAAGTGCTGTCCGTGCACGACACCGTGCAGATCGGCATGCACCGCGAACAACGTTCCATCACCACACGTCTGGTCGTGCGCGCCGTACGACAGGGTCCCGACAGGTACCTGGCGATGCACCACGGCGACGAAGGCTCGCTGATCGAGAACGCGATGGTGAGAGCCGGCGAAGGCTGCCGCCAGGGCCGTCTGCGCCGGGAAAGCGCTTCCCGCAACCTCGCGGTGGAGATGCTGTTCGACCGGCGGCTCGCGGCCGGTGAGGAGCACGTCTTCAGCTTCACGATCGTCGACGACACCGGCAACGCGACGCCCGGCCACCACCGGACGTTCCGCGACCGCTGCGGCTCGTACCTCGTGCAGCTGTCGTTCCACCGGCGCGCGATGCCCGCGCGCTGCATGAAGCAGTTCCTGGCCTCGGCCGACGCGACGCCGGTCGACGTCGACGAGCTGGTGTGCGGGCTCGGCGGCGTCGTGAGCGCCTACTTCGGTGACGTCGGGCCGGGGATCGCGGGCATCGCCGTCGAGTGGAGCTGAAGCTGGGGCGAGGAAAGCGAGAGCGCTAGTCATCCATTTGTTTGGTTAGAAGGAAGCACTCTCATGGCCTCGCGTCCCCCACGCTAGCAGCGGTGGCGCTCAGGCTTCCAGCAGTTTGTCGAGCTGGTCCACGTTCGTGAGGTCGATGTGCAGCCTCTGACCGTCCGAACTGGACTTGCGCCGCATCAGCGCGGCGAGCCGCCCGACCGTGAAGTACTTGCGCGCCAACACAGCGCTCGTGATCGCGCGCAACGCGTCGTGGTGGCGCTCCACCCGGTTGCCCCAGGACACACCGCGCAGGTACAGGTGCAACCAGGTCGCGACCCAGCCTTCCTCGCACCGCTCGAAGATCACCGGCACGGCGACACGACCGCTGCCGCGCATGGCACTGCGGGCGCGCACGGTGCTCGGTTCGAACGGCTTGCCCAACTGGTCGAGGTCGCGGGCCATGAACCCGAACATCGACTCCGCGACGTCGTCGAAGCTCTCGCCGGAGAAGATGTTCACCTCCGGCACGACGTACTTCGCGTGCACCGCGTCAGCAGGGATGTCGATGAACTCCGTCGCCCCCTCCTCCGCCTCGGTGAGGTCGCCGGAGTACACAGCGCCGTCCGAGTGGTAGTTGGTCCACGACACGTGATCCTTGTAGTCGAGGTCCTCGTTCAGCAGCACGGCCGACAGGTCGTAGTCGGTGCACTCCTTCTCCTGCCGCCAGTACGTGAAGAACCGCAGCAGCTCGCCTTTGAGCACCATCCTCGACCCGCGCGGCAGCACGCCGAAGCCGTCCTCGGAAGCGTTGCCGGACAACGGGAGCACGACGTCGAACGCCTCCGGGGCGACGGTCAGCTCCGACACGGCGGGCAGCCTGCGGACCAGCTCGTCCTCCAGCACCGCCGTGATGGCCGCGACCGCGTCGGAGTCCAACGGCTCGCGGTCGTCGTCCGCGATCCACGCCCGGCGCTTTCGCGAAGCGAAAACCCTTGCCGCGTCCGGCGTTCCGCGATTCTCCAGGTGTTCGAGCAACGAGCACAGCACCCGGCCCGACGCTTCCGGCGCGGCCGTGCTCACCGCCTCCACGACGAGTTCGGGCTCGTTCGTGTTGCGCAGCAGTCGGTCGACGGTGCGCAGCAGCAAGCCGGGCGCGGAGGTGAGCACCTCGATCGCCCTGCGGATGTCGTTGTCCTGGAACGCCATCTCCAGGCGTCCGGCGAACGACCGCGCGGTCTTGTCCCCGCGCGCCACGGCGAACACGTCCTGCGCGTGCGGCCACTGACCGAACTCGTGGGCGTGCAACCGTTCCCCGAGCCGCTTCCACTGCTCACGGCGTTGCCGGACGTCCCCGAGCTTGCCTGGGTTGGCCCGGACCACCTCGTCCAGCGCGGCCAGCAACGCCCGCCGCTCCGGCCGCCGGAACGACCGGAAGCGCGTCGGCTCCACCAGCGTCACGTCTCCCCCGCTCGCCTGGCACGCCACCCGCAGCACGTCGGTGACGGTGTCGACGGCCATCGGCAGGTCCCTGGCCATCCGCGCGGCGTTGATGACCGCGCGGTTCTCCCGCATGGGCACGGACTCCGGCAGCTCCGGGATCTGCTCCGCGAGCTCGGCGAGGACCTCCAGGTCCGCCTCGCCGAGTGGCGTGGGGCTCGTGGCGAGGTCCAGGTAGAGGCGGTGCGTCTCCTCTTCGAGCGTGCCGCCGAGCCGCAGCGTCGTCAGGTGCCCCTTGACGGACGGCAGCAGCTCGTCGTGCGCCGCCAGCATCTCCTCGTAGGTGTGCTGGAGCGTGCCGTATCGAGGTAACGCGAGCAGGTTGCCGCGGCCGATCTCGTGGAAGTCGGGCACCTTCTGCGTCAACGCGTCCCTGATGCAGTCCGCCCAGAACTCCACGGTGTCCGGCACGGCGTGCGGAAAGTCCTTGAAGTACGGGTTGTGCTGCACGTCGTCGCCGACGAGCGCCCGCACGGCGTCGACGATCAGCCGTGTGTACGCGCCGGGCCGCGCGAGCCCGGCGATGTGGTCGAGCAGTTCCTTCGACGCCTTGAACCCCACCTGGACCAGCACGGCGTCGAGCTGCCTGGCCTCGGCCCGACCGTCACCGGCGGCGCCCGTCGAAGTGGGAACGCGCAGGGTCTTCCTGATGATGGTCGTCAGCACCTCGTCAGTAAAACCCGCACGTCAACCGAGTTCCGCCAGTTTCGCGAGCGCTTGTTCGTACTGCTTTCGATCGAACGTGAACGGCCCTATGCCGTCGTACCTGTGGCCGTTCTTGTGCGGCCTGCGGAGGTTCTGCCACACCAGCTCGCGAGCCAGTACGTACAGCCCAAGCACGAACTGCGCCTTGCCAGGCTGGAACGGCTTCGCTTCGAGGTCGTCCTCGTACACATCGCTGAACGCCGACTCGTCGTGGACCTGGAGCCAGTCGATGAGCGATGACCGGCGCGACGACGTTCTCGTGGACGACGTCGTGCGGCTCGATCAGCAGGTCGAATTCCACCCTTTTGGGCACGATGTTGTTTGTACTCCATCACCTAACGTCAGAGGGCATGAACGGCGATCCGTCCACTCCGTACAGCCGTGACCTCGGCGATGAGCTGCGCCAAATCCGCGAACGCTGGACGACCTTCCGCGGGCGGAAGATCGCCCGGATGCTCGGTTGGGATCCGGGAAAGGTCTCCAACATCGAGCACGGCAAGATCCGAGCCACCGAGATCGACATCATCCAGTACCTCGGGCGGTGCGGACGCAGCCAAGCCTTCATCGAAGACTTCCTGAAGCGGTACCGCTCAGCGTTCGACTCCTACGTCGTCCAGGTCACGGACAACCTGCGCACGATGGCCCTGGCCGAGTCGATGGCGGAGAAGATCACCAGCTACGACCTCACCTATATCCCGGGCCTGTTGCAGATCGAGGACTACGCGACAGCGCTGTACTCGGCTCGCGGCATTCTGACCTCGGAGATGATCGAGGCCGCCGTGCGCTTCCGAATGGAACGACAGGCGATTCTGCGTCGCCCCAACCGACCGGCATGCGTCTTCTACATCCACGAGAACGCCCTGCGACTCAAGGTCGGCAGCGACGAGGTGATGGAAGAACAGCTCATGCGGCTGCTCTTCCACACCCACGTCATCCGAGTCGTGCCTGCATCGAGCGGTCCGGCAGGCATCCACCTCGCCAACTATGTGCTGTGGGAGTACGAGAAACGCGGCAGCGTCGCCTACACGCACTCGGATCTGGCGAAGGTGTTCGTTCAGGACGACATTGGGGTGAAGCGCTGCAAGTCGATCTTCGCGCGCCTGGACGCAATCTCGCTGAGTGGGGAAGAATCGCGGTCGATGGTGGCGGATCTCGCCAGTCGATCGCGGGAGGACCTCGGTGACCGGAGACTGCACCTGGCGTAAGAGCAGCTACAGCGGCGGCGACGCCATCGATGACAACTGCGTCGAGGTGGCGTTCGCTGAGGGCGTGCGCGTTCGTGACTCGAAGAACACCGCAGGCCCCGAGCTGGAGTTCAGCGTCGAGGCCTGGCAGGCGTTCGTCAGCTGAGCACGCCCCAGTCGAGGCGGTCGGCCAGCCCAGCGCCCGAGAAGGCCGCCTCCAGCTCCGCGCGCCCTTCCGTGAAGTGGCCCCACCCGTCGTAGTGGACGGGCACGACCTGCCGCGCCCCGAGCAGCCGCGCCGCCTCCGCCGCCGAGGCGCTGTCGAGCACGATGCACTCGTTGTCGAACAGCCCGACCCGAGGCGCCCCCGCGAACAGGATCGCGGTGTCGACCGGCGCGAAGCGGTCCGCGATCTTCCTGACCTCGTCCAGCGAGGCGTTGTCGCCGCTCACGTACACCGTGGGCAGGTCAGCAGCCGTCAGCACGAACCCGATCACGTGACCCAGCACCGCCTCCACCTCCTCGCGGGCGCCGGGGCCGTGGATGGCGGGCACCGCGGTCACCGCGACCACACCGCCGTCGGGGCGCTTCAGCTCGACCGACTCGAAGTCGGTCAGGCCGGTGACGTGGTCGCCCAAGCCCTCGGCGCCGCTCACGGTGGTGAAGACCTGCGGCACGTCGGCCAGCAGGGCTCGGCCGGCGTGGTCGAGGTGGTCGGGGTGCGGGTGGGAGAGCAGCACTACGTCGATCGTGCCCAGGTCAGCCACGGTGCCGTGGGGTGAGCCGGTCTTGACCAGCTGACCGCCGGGGACCGGGTACTCGCCGGGGGCGTCGAAGGTCGGGTCGGTCACGAAGTTCAGGCCGCCGTAGGAGAACTGGGCGGTGGGGCCGCCGAACACGCGGACGTGCTGGGACATGAAGTCGCTCCGGGAAGGTCGGGGGTTGTAGTTCTGAGTCTTGCGACTCAGAATGGAAGTGTCAACCGGCTGGGAGACTGGGGAGGTGACCTCGCGAACGGAACCCGCGCGGTCCGGTCGGCCGTTGGGCTTCGACCGGGCCGAGGTGCTCACGCGGCTGATGGCGTTGTTCTGGCAGACCGGCTACGACCGGGTGACGCAGCAGCAGATGGCCAAGGCGTCGGGGCTGTCGACTTCGAGCCTCTACAACACGTTCGGCACGAAGGCGCAGACGTACCGGCTGGCCATGGACAACTACCTGGAGCAGATGGTGGGTGCGCTGGCGCCGCTCACCGACGGCACCAGGGGCCGCGAGGACCTGCTGGAGATGATCAACCGGCTCGCGCACGTGCTGGACACGTCGCAGGGCAAGTACGGGTGCATGGCGACCACGGCGATGGTGGCGCCCGTGGACGAGCACATCGTGCAGGCCACCGAGCGGTACCGCGGCCACATCAGGGAAGGGTTCCGGAGGGTCGCCGAACGGGCGCGCGCCCTGGGTGAGCGCGCACCCGAGCCGCAGATGGTCGCCAACCTGATGACGGCGGCCGTGCTCGGCACGATGACCATCGCCCGCGCCGCGCCGGACAGCCCCGAGCTGCACGCCCAGCTGGACGCGCTCAGGGCGTTCGCGGAGACCTGGGTCAGCTGAGCTCGGCGGGCAGCGGGAGGCCGAGTGCGGTCAGGAAGCGCTTGGTCTTGACCTCGACGAACACCTCGCCGTCGTCGATGTCGTCGACGTCCTCGCCCTCGTCCCACTCGAAGCCGTTGGGGTCCTCGTCCTCGGCCAGGTACTGGAGCAGCTCGGCCTGCTTGGACGGCACGTCGCCGCCGGGGTTCAGCCCACCCCACCAGGCGGCCAGGCCGGCGGCCTCGCGCAGCACGTCGGTCGGGTCGGAGGCGTTCGGGTTCTCGAAGTACGTGCGCGGCGTCAGGCCCAGGTAGGCGACGCCGGAACCGGGGCCCGCCGGGGCGTAGACGACCGAGGTGATGTCGCTGTCGTGGACGTCGATCCAGAGCGACGGCTCGGCGAGGGGCGGCAGTTCGCCCTCGGACAGCGTCTTCCACGAACCGTGCTCGAAGGCGAAGGTGCCGAAGAATCCCACGCCGTCCATGAAAACAGGGGCCTCCCGCGAGCGTCGCGGGAGGCCCCTGAAATTCAGGTGATCAGTAGCGGTAGTGGTCCGCCTTGAACGGGCCCTCGACGTCGACGTCGATGTACTCGGCCTGCTCCTTGGTGAGCTTGGTCAGCTCGCCGCCCAGCGCCTCCAGGTGGATGCGCGCGACCTTCTCGTCGAGCACCTTGGGCAGGCGGTAGACCTCGTTGTCGTACTCCTTGTACTTGGTGAACAGCTCGATCTGAGCGATCACCTGGTTGGAGAAGGAGTTCGACATGACGAACGACGGGTGGCCCGTCGCGTTGCCCAGGTTCATCAGGCGACCCTCGGACAGCACGATGATCGTGCGGCCGGTCGGGAAGACCCACTCGTCGACCTGCGGCTTGATGTTGTTCTTGCGGATGCCGGGGTAACGCGCCAGGCCGGCCATGTCGAGCTCGTTGTCGAAGTGGCCGACGTTGCCCAGGATCGCCTGGTGCTTCATCTGCGACATGTGGTCCGCGGTGACGACGTCCTTGTTGCCCGTCGTCGTGATCACGATGTCGGCGGTCGGCAGGACCGACTCGAGCTTCGCGACCTGGTAGCCGTCCATGGCGGCCTGCAGGGCGCAGATCGGGTCGATCTCGGTGACGATGACGCGGGCGCCCTGGGCGCGCAGCGACTCGGCCGAGCCCTTGCCGACGTCGCCGTAGCCGCAGACGACCGCGACCTTGCCGCCGATCAGGACGTCGGTGCCGCGGTTGATGCCGTCGACCAGCGAGTGGCGGATGCCGTAGCGGTTGTCGAACTTCGACTTGGTGACGGCGTCGTTGACGTTGATCGCCGGGAAGAGCAGCTCACCGGAGGCGGCCAGCTGGTACAGGCGCATGACGCCCGTCGTGGTCTCCTCGGTGACGCCGCGGATGCCCTCGGCGATGTTCGTCCACTTCTTGCCGTCCTTCTCGAGCGACGCGCGGAGCGTGTCGAGAACGATGGTCCACTCTTCCGAGTCATCTTCGGACGCCGCCGGGACGACACCGGCCGCCTCGTACTGGACGCCCTTGTGGACGAGCAGGGTGGCGTCGCCACCGTCGTCCAGGATCATGTTCGGGCCCTTGCCGTCCGGCCAGGTGAGCATCTGCTCGGCCGTCCACCAGTACTCCGGCAGGGTCTCGCCCTTCCACGCGAAGCAGGCGACGCCCTTGGGCTCCTCCTCCGTGCCGTGGGGGCCGACGACGACGGCAGCGGCCGCGTGGTCCTGCGTCGAGAAGATGTTGCAGGAGGCCCAGCGCACCTCGGCGCCCAGGTCAACCAGGGTCTCGATCAGCACAGCGGTCTGGATCGTCATGTGCAGCGAGCCGGAGATCCGAGCACCCTTGAGCGGGTACACCCCGGAGTACTCGCGCCGGAACGCCATCAAGCCGGGCATCTCGTGCTCGGCCAGACGGATCTCCTTGCGACCGAACTCGTGAAGCGACAGGTCGGCCACAGCGAAGTCGATGCCGTTGCGGGTCTGCAAGCGGTCCGCGGTCATTGCGAAGTCCTCCAAGGCACTTCAGAGAGGGTGTCGTCCGACCATACCGCCCTCTGATGCACCACTATGGCCCCCACGTTGGGTGAGGGAGGTCTCGGGTGTTGATTGCCGGCCCGGACACACGTGTCGTCGAACTGCGCGTGCACGGCGTTCAAGGAACGACGCCGCAGACGCTGGTCGACGCCGTCGCGGCCGTGGACGTTGCGGGAGACGGACTCGGGCGCATCGTGCGCCCGGCTGACCGGCTCCGCAGACCAGCGCCCGGACCAGTCCTGCAGACCGACGGACGTCCGATTCCCCGCGTGGTGGAGGGATACCTGTGGGGTGGAATGACGTCCGGAGGTGTGGCCAAGGCCACTTGGGCGTTGCTCTTCCCCTTCAGCATCGCGAACGTCGCGCACTGGATGCTCCCTCCCGTCCCCGAGCGGAATCTCCCGGCCCACCTGCTGGGCATCGGCCTGCGGTCGTTGTTGCGGGTGTTCGCACTGCTGCTGACGGCGTTGCTGGTCGCGCAGATCTCCGTGGTCAGCCTCGATCTGCTCGCGGCCCAGTGCCTCCGTCCGGGGACCGCGTGCCTGTCCAGCATTCCGGACGACGTGCGCTCGTTCCCGTGGTTTAGGGCGTTCTTGGGACTTCTCCCAATCCTCGTGGTGGTCGCCGTGATGCGGCGGATCTCGCACGTCGAGTGGCGGATCGAGCGGCGGGAGATCGCCGACGCCGAGGAACAGGAGAAGCAGCCGTCGTCCGGACTTCCCGGCGCGCACGTCGCGACCGACCCGGACACGCCGGCGCTGCGGTCGTTGCACGTCGTGGCGGCGTTGGCGGTGACGGCGCTGATCGCGCTGGGCGGACCGCTGAAGCAACTCACGGCGTCCGGCGGGATGGGCGTGGCGATCACGGTGGCGTGGTTCGTGTCGCTCGTGCTGATCGGTGTGTCCGTGCTGGGTGTCCTGCTGCTGGACGACCCCACGGGCGGTGCACCGCATCGCGGCGGACGGTGGTTGCGGGCGGCGTTGGGACGCAAGCCTCGACGGTTGCTGCTGGTCGTTGCCGTGCTGCTGGTGTTGACGACGTTGGGGTTGCAGGAGCAGATCCCGTTGCGGGTGCCGGGCGCGGACGTGACCGTGCAGGTCGTGGCGTTGCTGATGGCGTTCGTGCTGGTGCTGTTCGGGTTGATGCTGGTCCCTGCGGCTTTGCTGGCCCGGCGCACGTGGCAGTCGTTGCCGCGCGAGCTGCGGCCGTGGGCGGGCGGCTGGTTCTCGGCTCCGGTGCTCGCGATCGCGGGGCTGCTCGGCGGCGGCTTCGGCGCGGGCGTGGCGTTGCCGGTGCGCAAGGCTCTGGGCTCAGAGCTCGCGCTGCCGGTGGGCTACAGCTACATCACCCTGTTGTGGGGTGTGGCGGGGGCGTTGGCGCTGCTGAGCACGTTCGCGGTGGCGTCGTTCACCGGTGCCGTGCGGTGGCGGGCGTTCCGCAAGGGCAAGGTGTGGGCGCGTGAGGCGTCGCTGCTGCACTCCGGACGCATGCGCGACCTCCGTGCCGCGACGCGTGCGTGGTGGTGGGCGCGCTGGGAACGCAACCACGGCCATCGCATGATCATGATCGTCGCGGGCGTGCTGGTGGTGGGTGCCGTGCTGGCCTCGTTGCTGCGCCTGCGCAACGTCCCGCTGGCGTCGTGGACGCTGCCGTTCTCGGCGTTCGGCGTCTTCGTCCTCGGTCTGCTGGCTGTGTCGTTGCTGCGCGCGGTGTATTTGGCGGCGCGACAGCCCGAATCGGGGCGGCGGCTGGGAATCATCGCGGACATCGCCCAGTTCTGGCCGCGCGAAGCTCACCCGATCGTGCCACCCTGCTACGCCCTGAAGGTGGTGCCGGAACTCGTCGCGCGCGTGCAGGACCACCTCCGCGACCCCGGCACCCGCGTGGTCCTCTGTGGACATTCGCAGGGCTCGCTGCTGGTCGCGGTGGCCGCGGCCCGGTTGCTGGAGGAGTTGCCCGCGCACGACCGCGAACGGATCGGGCTGGTCACCGCCGGTTCGCAGCTGCAGTGGGCTTATCCGCGGGCGTTCCCGGCCGTGGTCCCGCACGCGTCGCTGGCCCGGCTGGCGGGCGGGTTGGACGGGCGTTGGCGCGCGTTGTGCCGCGGCACGGACCCGTTGGGCGGCGCGGTGACGACCTGGCGGCGGCAGGTGTTCGACGGCATGTTGCTCGGCGTCGGCTACCGCGAGGACGGCTCGGAGGGTGCGCTGGCACCTGCGTTGCGCGGGCCGACCGGTGCGCTGGTGCTGGGTGGCGACCACTGGTTGCCGGACCCGCAGCGGGGGCCGTTCCCCGGACGGCGCTGGCGTTCCGGGGTGTCGGGGCACGCGGACTACACGTCGGACCCGGAGTGGGACCGGGCCGTGGCGATCGCGGCGGGGCTGTTGCAGGTGGACGCGCCGGAGTCGCCGGCCCTGCCGTTCGCGCGCAAACCGGAAACTCGGTCGCGGGATGCGTTCGGCGGCTCCTAGTCTCCGGTCATGCTGACCGGTGAGCTCGTCCGACTGCGTCCCGTCGAGCCGGAGGACGCTGACGCGTTCACCCGCTGGCACAACGACGAGGAAGTCATGCGGTGGCTCCAGAGCTACTACCACTCGTCGTCCGCCGCGACCCGCAAGCGCTTCGCCGACCGGCAGGAGAACTCGTACGAGAAGGTCACCTTCTGCATCGAGACGCTGAAGGACGGCAAGCTCATCGGGGTCGTGGTGCTGCGGGACGCGGAACCGGTCAGCGCCCGCGCCGAGGTCGACATCTACATCGGCGAGAAGGACCACTGGGGTGGCGGGTACGGCACCGACGCGTTGCGGACGATGTGCCGGTACGGGTTCGACACCATGCGGTTGCACTCGATCGAGCTCGGGGTCGTCGAGGCCAACGAGCGGGCGATCAAGTCCTACCAGAAGGTCGGGTTCCAGGTCGACGGGCGGTTCCGGCAGTCGTTCTTCCGCGACGGCGAGTGGCACGACGCGTTGCTGATGTGCGTGTTGAAGGACGAACTCACCTGAGGGCCGGCGCGAGGTGGCTGATCGCCTCGCGCAGGTGGTCCTCGACGGACGCCGCACCGACCACCACGAGTCCGGACGGGCGCAGATCCACCCACCGTTGCACGGCGAGGCGGGCGGCGGCGGAGACCGCGGCGGCCAGGACCTCGGCACCCAGCTCCGACGTGCCCAGGCGGGCCGCGATGACCTCGACGATCGGCGGTTCGAGCGACGTCACCGAGTCCAGGTACGCCTCGCGCAGGGCCGGGGTCGAGGTGATCAGGGTCAGGGCCTCGGTCGGGGGTTCGCGGTACTGCTCGGTGAACGCGCTGATGAGCGACTCGACCAGGGGTTCGGTCACCGGCCGTGAGCGCAGGGCTTCGGCCACCTGGAGCGCTCGCGAGGCCGTGATGCCGGCGACGATCGCGTGCTCGCGGCTCGGGAAGTAGTTGTTGTAGGTGCGCGGTGAGACGTTCGCCGCCTCGGCAATCTCGTCCACGCGCACCTCGTCCACGCCCTTCTCCAGGGCGAGGCGGAGTGCGGCGGCCGAGAGCGCCGCACGGGTCTCTGTCTTCTTGCGCTCGCGCAGTCCCACGCGATCACTGTAGAGACCTGTTGCAACACGATCACTACCGATTGACTTTCGATAGATCGCTACCGATACTCGATGCATGATTTCTGAACGATGGGCGGTGATAGCGCTCCGGTTCTTCCTGGTGGCGCTGTTCGGGGTCCTGGTCATGCTGGAGACGTTGTCGATCCCGGGGTCGTACCGGTACTCGCTCGAGCAGCACCCGGACCGCGCGGGCGAGAACCTCGCGATCATGATCGTCGCGATCTTCTGGGTGCTGTGCGTGCAGGTGGTGCTGGTGGCCACGTGGAAGCTGCTCACGTTGGTGCGCAAGGATCTGATCTTCACCGAGGCCGCGACCAAGTGGGTCGACGTGATGGTCTGGGCGATCGCGGCCGGCTGGGTCGTCCTGGTGGCGGTGTTCATCTACCTCGGCACGATCGCGGACGACCCCGGTGTGCTGGTGTTGTTCTTCGTGCTCACGACAGGGGTTACGGTGATCGGGCTCGTGCTGATCGTCATGCGGGCGCTGCTGCAGCGCGCCACGACGCTGCGCTCCGAGATGGAGTCGGTGATCTGATGGCGATCATCGTGCGCATCGACGTCGAGCTGGCCAAGCGCAAGATGAGCGTCGGCGAGTTCGCGGAGAAGGTCGGGCTGACCCCCGCCAACGTCGCCGTGCTGAAGAACGGGCGCGCGAAGGCCGTGCGGTTCAGCACCCTGGAGGCCATGTGCCGGGTGCTGGAGTGCCAGCCCGGCGACCTCCTGGAGTTCGTGGAAGACGACGAGGAAAGCGCTTAGCCCAGCCGTTTCGCGAGTCGGTCGGCGGCGTCGAGCCGCCCCGACTCGGCCAGCAGGCCGACCGGCGCCAGCACGTAGTCGCGGTCGACGGTGATCTCGGCGGTCCGCAGCACCGGCCGCAGCACCGGGTCGTCGCGGAGCGCCTCGACGACCGGCGTGATGTCCTCCGAGTGCCGGAACACCCCGCCCGACAACACCAGCAGCCCCGCGCCGTGCGGTCCGAGCTGGCCGTCGACCTGCCGGAGATGCCTGCGCACCGCCAGAATCGCCGCGAACGACGCGAGTTTCGTGTCGACGGACGGGTCCTCCGGCAGCCAGCCCACGTTCTCCGCGCGGTACCAGGCCTCCGCGGTCAGGTCCTCGGTGGTGAGCCGTTCCGCGAGGGCCTCCTTGACCACGCCCGGTGCCGACCAGCGCATGCCGAGGTCGCCCTCGACGGTGCGGCGGTCCGGCGGCAGCGCGACCGTCCTCTCCAGACCTTCACTGTCCATCGTGGACACCGCCGAGTACACGTCCGTGGTGGCGCCGCCGACGTCGACGACGAGCACGGCGCCCTCCCGGTCCTGCGCCGCGAGCCGGGACACCCCGGCCAGCACGGCATCCGGCGTCACGGCGCGGACGAGCCGGCGGAACCGCTGCCCCCGCGACAGGCCCTTGCCGCCGATCACGTGCTGGAGGAACGCCGAGCGGATCGCCCTGCGGGCCGGTTCCGGAACGAGCTGACCGACGTCGGGCAGCACGTTCGGGCAGGCCACCACGGTGCGTTTCGCCAGCAGCGCCAACGCTTCCGGCTGCGCCTCGACGTTGCCCGCCAGCACGATCGGCACGGCCACGCGGGCGAGCTTCGCGGCGTTGTGCAGCAGGACCTTCTGGTCACCGCCGTCCGTGCCGCCGACCAGCAGCACGAGATCCGGCTCGGTGGCGCGGAGAGCTTTCACGTCCACCGGACCGGCGCTGACGTGCACGATCTTGGCGCCCGCGCTCAGTGCCACGCGGTACCCGGCCTCGGCGCTGACGACGCGTTCCTGGCCGACGACCGCGAGCCGCAGCCCACCACCCGCCGACGAGCAGGCGAGGATCTCGCCGTCGCCGACCTCGGTGCGCAACGCGTCGATGCCGTGCAGCACCTCGGGCGGCGTGGTCGGGTGCTGCCCGGTCCTGACCAGCTCACCCTCGTCGGTGAGGAGCGCGGCCTTGGTCCAGGTGGAACC
Organism: Lentzea sp. NPDC058450; assembly: GCF_042721395.1. Classification (NCBI taxonomy): domain Bacteria; kingdom Bacillati; phylum Actinomycetota; class Actinomycetes; order Pseudonocardiales; family Pseudonocardiaceae; genus Lentzea; species Lentzea sp. NPDC058450. The sequence goes on along the minus strand of NZ_JBHXLO010000029.1, from coordinate 3,108 downwards.
GACGTCGAGACACAGGATCACGGGGTTAGCTTGCCATCATGAAGCTCACGCCCAAGGTGATCCTCGAAGGCACGCGGCTGACCGGCAAGACGGACCTGGCGTTCGCGCTCAACGAGCACCCGCGCCTGGTGGGCCACCGCCGGTACCGCTACCACTCACCGTTGGTCTCGGCGGAGTGGAGCGGGTTCAGCAACGAGCCGTGGGGCCGCGGGCTGATCGACTTCGCGCCGGAGGAGACCGCGCACGCGATGGAGACCTACGAGACGTGGGTGCGGATGTTCGAGCTCCAGCGCTACTACTCGTGGATCGTCGACCGCTTCCACCTGTCCACACTCGCCTATCAGGCCCGGCAGGGGCGGGAGTTCGACTTCGGCTGGCTGGAGGAACGGCTGAAGCCGCTCAACTTCGCGATCGTGCTGTGCACGCGGCCGGAGAACACGTTCGAGGAGGCTCGCGAAGAACGGCTGAAGATCAGCGCGAACCCGAAGCAGTACGTGTCGCTGGAGCCGTTCGTCGAGGAGCAGCAGCAGCTCCGCGCGCTCGCGGCGAAGTCGGTGCTGCCCGTCCTCGAGTTCGACGTGACCCGGCACGGGCCCGACGACGTGGCCGCGTGGCTGGACGAGAACGACCTGCTGACGCTCTAGTCGTCCGCCTTCTCGTGCACGGTCTGCATGAACGACCCCAGCTGCGCGAGCTGCTCGGGTGAGAAGAGGTCGATCAGGTACTCGCGGACCGTGGTGACGTGGCCGGGAGCGGCCGTGGCCAGCAGCTCCCTGCCCACGTCGGTGAGCACGGCGAGGATGCCGCGTTCGTCGGACTCGTGCGGCTCGCGCCGCACGAGTCCCGCCTTCTCGAGCTTGCCGATCTGGTAGGTCAGCGAGCTCTTCGACACGACGACCCGGCGCGCCAGCTCCGTCATGCGCATGCGGTTGCCCGGCTGCTCGGCGAGCACGACCAGCACGTTGTACTGCGCGTGCGAGAGTCCCGCGTCGCGCTGCAACTGCTGTTCGATCTGCCTCTCGAGGAGGTGGTACGCCTGGACGAAGTGGTGCCAGGCGCTGCCCTCCTCCTCGGAGAGCCACCGCGCGTTTCCCATGGTGCGCAGATTAGTTGCTGGACTCGGACTTTCCTGACCGTTCACCCTGCTTGCCCAGCACGGAGTTGCGCCGGCTGTAGGCGAAGTAGACGACCACGCCGAGCGCCATCCAGATGAGGAACCGGACCCAGGTGAGCGCGGTCAGGTTCAGCATCAGCCACGTGCAGGCGATGATCGCGAGAATCGGCACCAACGGCACGAGCGGCACCTTGAACCCGCGCTCGAGATCCGGCCGCGTCTTGCGCAGCACCATCACGCCCGCCGACACCAGGATGAACGCGAACAACGTGCCGACGTTCACCATCTCTTCGAGCTTCCCGGCCGGGAAGAAGCCGGCGGCGACCGCCACCAGCCCACCGATGATGATCGTGATCCGCGTGGGCGTGCCGTGGCTGCCGGTCTTCGCGAGCCCGCGCGGCAGCAACCCGTCGCGCGACATCGCGAACAGCACCCGGCTCTGCCCGAGCATCAGCACCATGACCACGGTCGTGAGACCGGCCAGCGCACCGACCGAGATCACCGTCGCGGCCCAGTCGACCCCGTTCTCCGCGAACGCACTCGCGAGCGTCGCGCGCGTCCCGTCCGGCTGAGTCGCGAGCTCCTTGTACGGCACCATGCCGGTGATCACCAACGTGACCGCGACGTACAGCACCGTGACGATCGCGAGCGAACCGAGGATGCCGCGCGGCACGGCCTTCTGCGGGTTCTTCGTCTCCTCCGCCGTGGTCGCCACGACGTCGAACCCGATGAACGCGAAGAACACGATGCTCGCCGCGGCCAGCATGCCGAGCACGCCGTAGGTGCTGCCCGAGTACCCGGTGATCAACGAGAACAGCGACTGCTCGATGCCGGTGTGCGCGGCAGGACCGGCCTCGGCGGCGGGCGGGATGAACGGCGAGTAGTTCTCGGCCTTGATGTACCCGATGCCGAGCACGATCACGAGCAACACCACCGCGACCTTGACGGCCGTGATGACGGCACTGACCCGCGAGCTCAGCTTCGTGCCGACCACGAGCAGCACCGTGAGCACCGCGACCAGCAGCACAGCGCCCCAGTCGAACTTGATGCCGTCCCCGACCTCGGTCTTCACGTCGAGCCCGAACAACCCGAGCGTGGTCTGCAAATACGCCGACCACCCCTTGGCCACCGCGGCGGACCCGACCGCGAACTCCAGCACGAGGTCCCACCCGATGATCCACGCCGCGAACTCACCGAAGGTCGCGTACGAGAACGTGTAAGCACTACCCGCGACCGGCACCGTCGAGGCGAACTCGGCGTAGCACAACGCGGCCAGCGCACAGGCGATCGCCGCCAGCACGAACGACAGCGAGACCGAAGGCCCCGCGATGTTCCCGGCGGTGCTCGCCGTGAGCGTGAAGATGCCGGCACCGATGACGACCGCGACACCGAAGACGGTGAGGTCCCACGCCGTCAAATCCTTGCGGAGCTTGGTACCCGGCTCGTCGGTGTCCGCGATCGACTGCTCGATCGACTTGGTGCGCCACAGCCCGTTCCCCGGCACGGTCCATACCTCCTTGATGGAACTTGTTCGCCCACCCTAGAGGTATCCACCTGCTGAGATGCCTATAGCTCTTGTCCGTGGTTTGTCCGGCGTTCTGTCTCGATACGACGAACGCACCCCGGATGTTCACCGGGAAGGTGCCGCAGGGAAGGGATGCTGCGAGGTTGCCGGGCGCAGGCTCGCGCAGAGGTCCCCCTGGATTCAGGCTCCCCCGCGACCCAACGTACCGACGGGGTCTGACAGTCCGGCTGGGCGCAGCCGAGCTACCCGACCTCAACGCAATGCCGAAGGCGAGGCGTCCCTCCTGGGCGCAGCCGAGCTACCCGACCTCAACGCGATGCCGAAGGCGAGGCGTCCCTCCTGGGCGCACCACAGCAACCGGTAATGACGTGACTTACCAGCACAAACGCAACCACGCTGCAAAGAGATTGGGGCTTGACTTTGGGTGCGAGGTGCTAGCTTCTCGAGCTCGGCCGGGCGCTTTTCAGCC